>JAKZVY010000020.1:0-3597 GCA_047515825.1 Dehalococcoidia bacterium | reverse complement strand
CACTGCAGCGACTCGCTGAGCCGACGACGTGACGACATCCGGGCCCACGTCGCCGGAGAAGTAGCACCAGGCTGCGGCGGCCCCTGCGACGATGGTACCAATCAGGCACACGATGAGAAGGACGGCAGCCAGAGCGCCGAGGAGACGAGGTGCGGAAATCGCACCCTGCCACTTCCACGGACGCATCCGTGACTGCACAGTCCCCATCTCCACTTCCAGGGCCATAACCCAGTCTCCGGGAGTGGGGCGATGTGGGGAGGCGCCGGCCCCCTCGTTGGGAAACGCCGCTCGGAACAGTCGCTGGAGCCCGGGTTCCAGGTGGAGGCATGCCCTGATTCGAGGCTCCACAGCCGTCCCGCTCCCTGTTCCAGAGACACGCCTGATGAATTCAAACGCCATCTCCTGGACCAGTTGACGGCTTCGCTGGTCGCCCACTCGAGCTGCCTCCAGCCAGGCGTCGCCGAAGTTCTCGAGAATGGCGGCGTAGGGCGACCTTCCCTGGGATATATTTCGAAGACGCTGGTTGCCGGAGGGACCCTGGGCCGAGGTGTTGACCGCATCATACGGGTGAACGCCGTCCATGAGGATCTCGAATATGAGGATAGCCAGTCCGAATCCATCGTCGTCGGGCGTGCGGTCCACGCTGCCGAGCTGGCGGTTCAACAGGTGGGGTGGCGTGAACTCGTCCTTTCCGACGTCGCAGCGGTGGGTCACGCCCGTCCGCTCGTCCGTGACCTGGAACGAGTCGACGTCTATGAGGAACACGCTTCCCGTGTCGCGGTCCACGAGGATGTTTGTGTGGTTCACGTCGCCCACCAGGCAGTGCTGCTCGTGGACCCACTGAAAGGCCTCGGCGACGTTCCGCGCTATGTTCAGCAGCTCAAGGCGGGTGTACGCGCTTCCACGCTCTGCTTCGAGCTCACGCCGGGCGCCCCTGGAACAGTACCGGACCAGCTGATGGTAACCGTCGGGCGCCCTGGGCATCAGGAAACCGACAACCTGCCCGGTCTCGTCCTGCAGGGCCCTCTCGGGCCAGGCAAGTGCAATCCTGTCACCCGCCCTCCGAGGTGGTCCGGAACTCCGTCGAAGCAACACTGTGAGCTTTTCGACCTTTGAAGGACTGGGCTCGTTCCATACCTTGGCCAGCATCCAGGGACTGGTCGGGACCTCGTGGATACCTCCCTCGCCCCCGCGGGCGATCTCCGTTCCAAGGACAACCCGCCTGCCAGTTGAATCAGTGACCGCAGTCATCACCAGCCTCCCCGCATCGCCAGCAGAAGGGTCACGTCGTCATGGGTGCGTTCGCCGATCCTCTCCGATCCCAGGAACGACTCCAATAGGGACGATGCCGATTCCTCGTCTGCCTGCTCGGCAAGCCACCGAAACAGGGGATCGAAGAACGGCGCGTGTGGCCTCGGCTGCGTGCAGCCGGATTCGAGTGCCAGGTGCTGCAGGCCGTCGGTAATCATCGCCAGCCGTTCTATGCGTCCATCGATACTTCGGACCGTTGGCTGCCAGAATGCCGACGTGATGAACCTGGTCTCGTTGACGTACTCACCCCGATCGGGCTCGAGGACAAGCTCGCCGTCTGCCAATATGGCGCCATCACCCGTCTGGGCTGCCACCAGTCCATGGTTGGTCCACACAACGGAAAGCAGTGTCGTGGCGTAGTCTCCAGGGTCTCGCTGCTCAGACTCCGCCAGGGCGGCCACCGTCTTCTGCGCCCGGTCAAAGGCCGCCCTGAGAGCCTCGCACGGACTGGCGTCCTGCTGCATTAGTGCTAGTGCTTCGCTGACCAGGGTAGCTACGGCCGCCTGCGCTCCCTGTTCGGAACGGGCCGAGGAGCCAGCGCCATCAGCCACCGCTGCCACAAAGGAGTCGGTGGTCGGGCAGAACCTGTACTCGCTGGCGTCCTGGCAAGGGGTGCTGGTCTCCAGGTGGGCCCTGCCCACATGGGAAGCTGCCGCGACTCGCAGGCTGCTAATCTCGCAAGCCCCGTTGCACCCTTCACTATCCGGTTGACCGTCCGGCTCAAGCCCTGCTTCAGTTCCGGCCCGAGTTACCTCAGTAGTCAAGGTAGCCTTCCACCGGATCGAGCGTCAGCTTATCCCCGGGCTGCGAGGTGGAGACTATCGCCACGGAGTTGGATAGCCACCTGAACAGCCCTTCTATATTTCGCGAGTCTCCTATGTGCATCGGAGGCCGGTGCGCCGGCGTTATACGCTCGAGCGCTTCAGTGTTCGCTCCATCCACACCGAAGGAGAAGAACGCGACGTGCCTGCCCTCCTCCTCCCTGGCGATCCTCTCGCCGACGGAGGTGATCTCCTCCTCCGAGTCGTGTTCCGCATTACCGTCAGTCAGGAGCATCGCTATAGGCCGGTAGTAGGAGGTGGCCTCTTTCCGGTATTCCTGCTTCCTGCGCTCCAGGAGATCGAGGGCAGTGTGGATGGCCGAGCACATACGTGTGCCGCCGCTGGCCTCCAGGGGTGGGGGATTGAACTGCTTCACTGACGCGAAGTCGTACTCCTGGGTCTCGTGATTGAAGGCAACCAGTGACACGTCCGCTCGAAGGAAGACGAGATGGTCCTTGGAAATCTCGGTCCTGAAGTCCGCGATGGCCTCGTTCACACGTGCGATGGGTTCGCCGGTCATGGATGAGGAAGTGTCGACGATGAGTACTACCGGGCATCGAGCCTCGGGATTGTCCGCGAACTCCACGTTGTCCAGGTGGGAGTCCTCCGTAGGTCCGTCCTGGCCCTTGTGCAGAATATCGGTGTGTTGCTTTAGCATCTGGTCTTTCTCCTTTGGGATGACTGGAAATTAGTACAGGGTGTGGAAACATGAAATGAGTGACGTAAGATGACGGGCCGGCAGCTGCAGAGGTTCGCGCCCTTCCAGTTGCCGTGACTCTTTTTGCTCGTACAGGTACAGGTGACCCGGACGTGGACTTCCAGGTCCGAGTGAGGTCCTGTGTCTCAGCAGGGCGGGCCACGCTGGCGGTGTTCCACCGGTATGCTGACGGTGTGTGCGTCGTCCGTGGTAAATGTCACGCTGTGGGACTCGCTGCCCCATACGCATGGGATGAGGACACGAGTGCCGTCCATGCCGGAAACGACACATGAGAATCTGTGCGTGCTGGCTGGCCGCATCGTCGAAATGGGAGTTGACTTGCGAGCATCCAGATCACATGGTGCAAACGTGTATTGTGTATCTAGATTCATATAATATGTATACTGTCATACAATAGAGATGTCAATAGACCATCTATGCTAATGGCGTTGAATATCCTATAATGGAAACACACCCTGGGGAGGTAACATCACGATGGCCGTTGAGATCTCCGGTTTCGCCCAGGCACTCGCTCGCTGTCTGGACTTCGAGTCGGTGGAGCCGGCGGACTTGGAACAGGCGCTGGCGGCCTCAGCTGAGCCTCTTGAGATGTGGTACGCGGAGCCGTCTGCCGATACGCCTCTGATCCGGTCCGGAACGCTATTCACTCACCTGGTCTTCGTTCAGAACGGGACCGTCGTCCCATGGCAGGACCCGCACTCCAGACTGACCGCTCCCTGCCTGATCGGTGGGCACGAGTTCCTGGCT
>JAKZVY010000019.1:0-8252 GCA_047515825.1 Dehalococcoidia bacterium | reverse complement strand
GCACCACATAGAGCAGATACTCAATAACGTAGGCAATGGCAAAACACAGCTTCCTGACTTCCAGCGTGGCTGGGTGTGGGACGATCATCACATCCGTGACCTCATATCTAGCGTATCGCTGTCATTTCCCATCGGAGCCATAATGACTTTGGAAACTGGGGGCGAGGATGTCAGTTTCAAGCCACGCCCCATAGAAGGCGCTGACAAATCACTCCAGCAAGTAGAACCCGACACCCTTGTTTTAGATGGTCAGCAACGGTTAACCTCGCTATTCCAATCCCTAAAACTAGGGAGAGCTGTAGCTACAAGAGATACACGTGGAAGAACAATCCGACGCTGGTACTACCTTGATATGAAGCAGTGCATCTCAGAAGACACTGCTCGTGAGGACGCTGTCCTATAAGTTCCCGAAGATCGTTTAGTAAAGACATTTCGTGGAGAAGTAACTCTTGACCTTTCTTCACCTGAAAGGGAGTATTCCGAAGATATGTTCCCATTACAGCATATTTTTGACTCCTCTGACTGGATGAAAGGTTACATTGAGTTTTGGGGACTGGATCGCGATAAGTGGGATTTATATCAACAGTTTGACAGCCAAGTCATTAAACGCTTTGAGCAGTACCAAGTACCTGTAATTGAGCTCGACAAAGAAACGCCGAAAGAAGCTGTTTGCATCGTCTTTGAGAAAGTAAACACGGGTGGTGTAACTCTTACAGTGTTTGAGCTGCTCACTGCCTCTTTCGCGGCAGACAACTTCCAACTCCGCGAAGACTGGACCGCCAGAGAAGAACGCCTCAAAAATGCCCACCCAGTATTACGCCGGATGGAAAGTACACTCTTTTTGCAATCTCTCACTCTGCTTGCAACCAAAGCCAAGGGAGGAGCGGTCAGTTGCAGACGTAGGGATATCTTGCGGCTGCAAACATTAGAATACAAAACATGGGCAGACAGAACTGAAAAAGGATTTATCAAGGCTGCCCGGCTTCAGCCCGATCAGAAGGTGTTCAACGCTTGGGACCTGCCATATCAGACCCAACTGGTTCCGCTTGCCGCGATTTTGGCAGACTTGGAGAATATAGCTGATACGGAAGGGGCACGTCAGAAGATTGCCCGCTGGTATTGGTGCGGCGTGCTGGGCGAAATCTACGGCGGGGCTGGAGAAACTCTGTTTGCTAGAGATCTTCCCGAAGTAGTGGGATGGGTGCGAGGAGATGTGGCAGAAACTCCTTCTACTATTCAAGACGCCAACTTTCAGGCGAGTCGTCTCCTTACACTCCGGACACGTAATAGCGCCGCATACAAAGGTATCCACGCACTTCTAATGCGGGACGGTAGCCGGGATTTTTGCTCAGGCGAATCTATCGAGGCTCAGACCTTCTTTGACGACAACATTGACATCCACCACATATTCCCTCGAAGTTGGTGTGACAAGGAAGATATAGATGCTGACATATTCAATAGCATCATCAACAAGACAGCGATTTCCGCAAGTTGTAACCGGAGCATTGGTGGAAGAGCGCCTTCCGTGTATCTGCCTTTTCTGGAGAGGAAAGCAGACATGTCCGGTGTAGATATGGACGAAATACTGACATCACACCGCATCCCAGCAGATAGGCTTCGCGCTGATGACTTAACCAGTTTTTCGCAGATCGCGCCGAGGGGCTCATTCAGAGCATTGAGGCGGTGATGGGAAAGAACGTAACCCGTGAAGAGGGCCTGTTCTGGCTGGGAGAGACGAGTGACGACTACGACGACGGTCCCAAAGACTGGGATGAAAATGTAGATTGAATACCACACTGAAGGAGCGCCCCATGAAAATCACGTCGGTAACACCCGTGCCCGTATCTGCCGGAACGGCCTCCGGCGTTCGCAACTACATGTTCGTCAAGGTTGAGACGGACGAGGGGATCACCGGCTGGGGTGAGGCGACGTCGGGGCCGATGGCCGTCGCGACGATGGTCGAGGAGTTCGGGCAGCAACTCATCGGCAAAGACCCGGGACGCATCGAGCAGCACTGGCAGACGCTCTACCATCACTTCCATGTTCGGGGCGGTGTGGTGCAGATGTCGGCCATCAGCGGCATAGAGATTGCGCTGTGGGACATCAAGGGAAAGGCGCTCGGAGCTCCGGTGTACGACTTGCTCGGTGGTGCGATGCGAGAGCGTATCTGGTGCTATGGACGCTGGGACGGCGCAACTCCGGAGGCCGCGGTGGAGCGCGCGCTGAGCTTCACCGAGCAGGGCATCACCGCGCTGAAAGGCGACCCGTTCGACCACCGGGGTCTGTTCATCCCGATCGAGGCGGAGCGCCTTGCGGTCAAGAAGCTGGAGGCCGTCCGGGAAGCCGTCGGGGACGACGTGGAGCTGCTGGTCGAGGTGCATGGACGGCTCGCGCCGTCGGACGCGATCAGGATCGGCAACGCTATGGAGCAGTACCGTCCGTTCGTGTACGAGGAGCCGGTGCCGCCGCAGAATATCGACGCGCTGCAGCGGGTGGCCGAGTCGGTTTCCATCCCGATAGCCACCGGCGAGCGTCTGTACACCAAGTGGGACTACGTGGACCTGCTCAGCCGCCAGATTGTCGCCATGATCCAGCCGGACATCGTTCAGGGCGGCGGTATCCTGGAGTTGAAGAAGATCGCGGCGATGGCAGAGGCGCACTATGTGGGGTTCCAGCCACACAACCCATACGGGCCGCTATGTACCATCGCGTCGCTGCACCTGGACGCCTGCGTGCCGAACTTCATGATCCAGGAGGGTGGGATACATCCCTGGTTCCAGGATGTCTGCTTCGGCAACTTCCCCAAGCAGAAGGACGGCTTCTTGCCGCTGCCGCAAGGCCCGGGCCTGGGCATCGAGATAGACGAGGACTGGATAAAGGCGAACCCGTGGCGCGACGACGCGGCGGTCTGGAGAGCCGGGACCGGTAACATCGCCTCCCGGCAGGATACGAACTGGTCGTGAGCAGTAGGCGCCACGCCCATTGGTTCAACCTGATCGTACCAGAGGACTGGGTAGAAGATGACGTTCGACATCTACGGCCGATTACAGCGTTCGAACCGTCTGAGGGCGCTGACTACTGGGAGCGATTACGATGACGATGACTGAGAGCGAATACGTAAAGGCGTCAGATGAAGAGCTGGCCACCGAGGCTGAGCGGTGGGCCAGCAGGGACTTGGAACCTTCCGAGTGGATGGACGCGCCCGAAGCTGTTCCCAGGGAGGGCGCGGCGACTCCGATTAGCATACGTATTCCTACGCGGATGTTGAAGATCATGAAGGCTTTCGCCAAACGCGAGGGCATCGGTTATCAGGTCTTGATGAAGCAGTGGCTGGACGACAGAATAAACGAGGAACGGGCGAAGCTGTCCGAATCCACGGGCGCGGAGCGAGAGCGTCCTGTGCTAGTTACGAACGAAACTGAAACTCAATAGCCACCGCATCGCTACGCCAACCGCATATCAGGATTCTGTATGCCCTACGATCCCCATGTGTTCGCCGATAACCCTCTGGACAGAGGCGACCGCCAGCGGCGTGATGCCGCCTGGCTGAGCGAGAGCGCCAAGAACCCGGCGAGCCGGTTTCTTGTGATGCCCGAACTGGACGTCCCTCTAGACGACGGCCATGAGCCGACGCTGAACTGGCTGGGCGCGAGGGACCTGAAATGGTTCGGGGTGGACGGCGAGCCGGCGTTTCTGGGTCTGAAGGACGGCGTCGCGCACTTCGCGGTGTACGTGCCGGCGTCAAGCGGGGCAGCGGCGCGGTTGAGGTCGGACGACTCGATCCGATTCGCGGATGCCAGATCGGCGGCGGGATTTCTCAGCGGACACGAGACCGGTATCTTGGCGCAGGCGCGGGCGCAGCTCGACTGGCACAATCGTCATGGATTCTGCTCGGTCTGCGGTCACCCGACCGAGATGGGGCGCGGCGGACACGTGCGCAAGTGCCCGGCGTGCAAAGCGGAGCACTTCCCTCGCACCGACCCGGTGGCGATCATGCTGGTGCATAACGGCGAGCTCTGCCTGCTGGGTCAGTCGAGAGGGCGCCTATCCCGCATGAGAATGTACTCCGCGCTCGCCGGATTCATGGACCAAGGGGAGTCGATCGAAGAGGCGGTTGCCAGAGAGGTCAGGGAGGAGGCTGGGATCGAGGTAAAGAACGTCCGGTACCACTCTTCGCAACCGTGGCCCTTTCCGTCATCGCTGATGATCGGATGCCACGCGGAGGCGGCGACCACGGACATCCACATAGACAACGAGGAGATGACCGACGTCCGCTGGTTCGAGCGCGACGAGGTGCTTCTTGCCCTAGAAGGCCGGAGTCGCGACCTCGCAGTGCCGCAGCCCATGGCCATCGCGCATCATCTGATAAAGACTTGGGCGTACGGGGAGGTCTAGCGGGCTATGAAGCCGCCGTCTATCACGAGCTCGGTTCCGGTGACGAAAGAGGCCTCGTCGGATGCCAGAAACAGCACCCCGTAGGCGACTTCTATCGTCTCACCCGTACGTCGAAGAGGCGTAACGCGGATGTGCTCGTCGAACATCGAGGGCGTCCTGACCTTGGCGCTCTTCATGGCCGGCATGAAGCCGGGATGCACCGAGTTTGCCCTGATGCCTTCCGGGCCATACCTGACGGCGGTGGCCTTGGTAAAGATACGGACAGCGCCCTTGGATGCGTGATAAGCGGGGTGGCCGCCCTCTCCCGCAACGAATCCCATGATCGAGGATATGTTGACGATGCTCCCACCGCCCGCCTTCTGCATAACCGGGATGACGGCGCGGGTGCCCAGATAGACGCCGGTGCAGTTCACGTCCATGATGCGGGTCCACCCTTCGATGTCGTGCGGATCGATGTATGATCCGCTGCTGAGTCCCGCGTTGTTCACCAGAATGTCGATCGTCCCGTACTTCTCGACCGTCGCCTGGACGAGCGCATCCCACGACTCGACGCTTGTTACGTCGGCGTGGACGTAGGTCGCCTCGCCCCCGGAGTCGACGATCTGGCGGACCACGGCCTCACCGTCTTCATCAGTGACGTCCGAGACGACGACGTTGGCTCCCTCCCGAGCGAACAGCCGGGCCTCCTCGGCTCCCATGCCACCCGCGGCCCCGGTGATGATTGCGGTCTTGCCTTCCAGACGCATATCTGTTCCCCTTTCATGGTGACTTTATCAGGCTGATCTGTTCTTCGCCGCTTGAACTACCTCGCAGGCATAGCTTCGCCGATCTCGATGACTTCCGGCGGCTGCGCCCCACGCTCCGACGACGCACTCACGAACCATTCCACTATCTGCGGATGGCAGGTGAAGACCAGTATCTGATTAGTCTTCGAAAGCTCGATGAAGGCGTGAGCGGCCTCGAGTGCGCGGCGAGGGTCGAAGTTGACCAGTACCTCATCGACGATGACGGGGAGGCGCTCGGCGCGCTGGCTGTGCTCGCGGATCAGGCCGAATCTCAGAGAGAGGAAAAGCTGCTCGCGGGTGCCGCGGCTGAGCTGCGCGGGCTGCTTCTGAGCGCCTGCGGAGTCGGTAACATAGATTTCGGACTCGTCCAAAGGTGAGAAGACCGTCGCATAACGGCCCCCGGTAATATCTTGGAAGAACTTTTCCGAATGGCGGATGACGTCGGGCTGCCGATCCTGTTCGAATTTGCTCTGGGCAGCTCTGAGGAGGTTTTGGGCGATTGTACGGACGGCCCACTCACGCGCGTGAGACTGCATCTCCTCTCGCAGTCGATGGCGTTCGGCGCGGAGCCTGGAGGAGTCTTCCTCGCTGCGCAGGCTGTTGAGAGAGTTCTGGGTGGTGGTACGCTCGCTCACCATCGCTTCGATCCGCTCGTTGGTCTCGGCCAGTTCCTGCTCGACTCTGCGGATGTCGTCAGCTATGGTGTCGGTGTTCGATCGAGCAAGCTCCGCTTGCAAGGCGTCTAGCGCGGCACCTGGGCCGCTGGTGCGCTGGACCTGGTCGAGCGCGGAGTCGATACTTGCCTTCAGCCGCTGACGTTCGGCGTGAATCTCGGCGCGGCGGTGGAAGTCGTCGGCGTCCTGCGCGCCGGCGGCGTTCAGAAGGTCGTCAATCTCCTGCTGTATCTTCTTCAGATTCTGTTCCCGCTCTTTCAGACCGTTATGTGCGGCTCGCAGGTCGTTCTGCGCGTCTGCCTTTGCGCGCGACTGATCGGATACCTGCTGGTGCAGCTCGATCAGGTCATCGGCGACTGCGGCGGCCCTGGGGTGATCGTCGGGGAGCAGCTCGAAGCCATGCCCCACGCTCAGCGGCGTGAGAATGTCGAGAAACTCCTCGATGTCGGTACGTATGGCCGCGATTCGCCGCTCCATGTCCGTGACATTGCGGTGGTGTGTGCGTCCTAGATCAATCAGTCTCCGCAGTTCCTCGATGTTTTCGGGAGAGAACGAATCAAGCAGGCTGCGCTCGGTGAGCCACTGCTTCCAGTCATTCTGGGCGGATTCGAGGGCTGAGCATGCGGATTCGAGGGAGGCGACCGACTCATCGCGGTGGGACGTGCGCTGGCGCAGGAGATCGCCGGCGTCCCGCAGGGCAGCGATCATGCGGTCACACTCAGTCAACCGCGTCCCTTCGGTGTCGAGCGACTCCTCGGCGGCGATGAGCGAGTCGGCGTCGAGCAAGTCTATGCTGAGGGCGGCAGACTCCTGTCTGAACTGGGCGCGCAAGTCGGCCAGCTGTTGTTCTGCTTCGGCAATCCGGCGGTGGATCCCATCGGCGACTGGGGATGCGGCGGGCTGGGGTGCGAGCCCGGCGCGGACGAACATGTACACAGCGACGACGACCAGCAGGAGTCCGGCGACGCCCCCTAGGAACGTTGCAGAATCGCCCAGAATCGCGCCAATGACGATCATACCGATGCCCAACACAGCGAGGGCGGCAGCGAACATCCTAGCGAGGCTGCCAGTCGTGGGCGTCGATTCGGAGGCCGGTTCGTCGTCGATCTGCGCTCGGAGGTCTTCGACGCGGGTCTCGGCGCGGGCGTGGTCATCCAGGATGTTTCTGGCCCTGCGGAGCGCGGCCCTGCGCTCACGCAGGCCGGCGTCGTCGAATGCCGGCTCGGGCGCGTCGTCGAGGTCGCTCTGCGCTCGCTCGGCGGCCTGAGACGCCTCCTGCAATGCGGTCTCGGACGGCGCCAGCGCGTACTCGGCCCGGCTGACATCTTCCCGCGCGGTGCGCAGGCGGTTGGCGTGGGCCGAGACCTCCTCGCGCACGACGATAGACAGGTCGAACTTCGTCAGGCGGGCGGCGTCCCAGTCGGGGCCGAGATCGGAGAGAGTGTCTTTCAGCCTGACACGCATGGCGCCTAACTCGGCCTGTCGCTCGGGCACGTCCTTGACCGACTGGTCGAACGCGGCGCGGCGGCGCTGGAGATCCCTGACAGCGTCCAACTGATCGAGAATCGACTGGTGCTCAATGGGGAGTGCAGCCGACTCTTTGAGGTTCCTGACCCGCTCGACCGCGGAATCCATCTCTTTGCGGGCATCATACCTCCTCGCGTTCAGGGTGTCGAGCCTGTTGACACCGTTAGCGGGGAAGTCCGCGATGTCCGGCAGATCTTCGAGCCGTCGCTGGGCGCTGACGAAATCGTTCCAAACGTCCCAGGCGCGTTCGAGGTTCTGGTGATGGCGAAGCTCAGACTCCACGCTGAGGCGACGCTCGCGCAGTGCGTTGAGGTCGCGCTCTATGCTTTCGAGTCGGGTGGACTGTCTGCCGTATTCGGCGGCGTTGTTCACGACCTCCCTGAGATCGGACTCGACCTCATCAAGCCGTACAGCAGTGGTGTGGATGGCGTGCTTGCTCCCCCCGCTGAGGAACAGGTCCCGCTTCTGATCGTCGAGCATCTTCAGCGCGTCGGGCAGTCTGGTCGCGCCCATTCCTGCGCTGTATATCTGGCTGTTTACGCTATCGTCACTCAGCAGAGAATCGTCGTGCAGTTCGTCGAGCGTGAGAATCCGAAGATCATCTCGAACGTCTTCCTGGAGTGGCTGCCGAGCAGTCGGGAAAGCTCGGTGCGGGGGATGGGGTTACCGGCCCCTCCGGTGAGGGTGACCTGGCCGCCGCCCGTGCCGGAGACGCGCCGGACGGTAACGATTTCGCCGTCGTCGCTCTCGATGGTTATGCTTCCGCCGTGTCGTCCGCCGGACAGCGGGAGGTAGAGGTTGCGCCTGCTGCGACCGTCGGGGAAGCCGAACAGGATTCTTCGGATGAACTCCAGCAGCGTGGTCTTGCCCG
>JAKZVY010000018.1:0-4294 GCA_047515825.1 Dehalococcoidia bacterium | reverse complement strand
GAGTATCGCATTTACCGTCGGCCCCTCCAGTTCCAGCCACCTTGTTCTTCTCGACCTGTCCCGCATGGTCCATGTCGTGGATGCGCTGGAACAGCAGCCATGCCCTCGCGTGAAGCTCTCCGAAGAAAGGATGAGGCGCGGTCAAGTCCGTCGACGGCGCCGGCGGCAGCCGCTCGACGAGCGCCGACCACCTGAGCGAGTCCAGGGTAAGCCGCTCCCGCAGCTCGCTGATGTCCAGAGACGTTTCCTCTCTGGGAGGGTCGATCCTTCCAGGGGTGGGAGTAACGCCGCGCGACAGCGCGTCCACGATCTCCGACACCGTCCCCGAGCTTGTGACCACGTGATTGAGCACCTCCGAGATGCTCCATTCGCCCGCGTCGGGACGGAAGTCCGCCTGGCCCTGATCGACTTCGGATACCGAGTCGATAAGCTCGAGCCTCGCCTTGGCAAATCTGACCCAGATCTCCGCAAACGTGTACCTCTCACCCTGAGAAGTCAGGTACGACAGCACTCGCTCGACCTCGTCCGACCCGGTCGTCATGTCGCTCTCAGACTATGGAATCTTTTTCTACCAACGTCTCCGCTTTCGCGCGGTCGTCGGCGGATAGGGCGACGGTTGTGTATCCGGCGTGTCGGTCGAGGATGTGCAGGCTCTGTATATTCACGCCCGAATTCTTGAACCTCTCCGCCACCTTCGCCAGCGCGCCGGGTTCGTCGCGCAGCCTGATGACTAGCGCGTCGTCTATGATCGCCTTGAACCCGGCAGTCGTCAGCGCGCCGAGCGCGCGATCGTTGTCTTCGGTCGTCAGGATTATGACGCCCGTATCACCGGCGCTTTCGGTATTGACGGTCAGTATGTTGATGTTGGCGTCCGCCATCGCCGCGGTTATGTCCGCCAGTACACCGACCTCGTTTTTCACCATGACTATGATTCTTTCAGTTGTCGGACTTTCCATATCTACCTTCTCACTCCTATTCTTGCCTCAGGCAGTCGTCCACGACCTCGTCTATGGTCTCGCGCGTCACGTGAGGCATGGTGATGATATGCGCGAAGTCCTCGTACGGGGCTATCTGCCACTTGTTGAAGACCGCGTCGGACGGCCTGGGAAACACTACCGTGACCGAGTTCTTGTGCCGCCATGCGGGGATACCGCTGTCTCTGAAGTGTTTGACCGCGTACTCAGCCACGTCCAGGCACCCGGCCACCATCTTCCTGAACCCGTCCAAGCCGTAGCGCTCGAAAGCGTACCAGAGCATGAGCGGCGTCAGGGCGTTGCGGGAGCCGGAGAGCGTGGTATCCAGCACTCCCACGTACTCTATGGAGCGCGAGATGCGGGCCACGTACTCCCGCTTGGTCAGGGCGACGCCGCAGGGCAGCGGGGCGCCGACCATCTTGTGGCCGCTGACCGCGACGCTGTCGAATCCGACATCGAACCCGTAAGGCTGCGGGTCGTCCACGAACGGTAGGATCATGCCGCTCAGGGCGGCGTCAGCGTGAATGTAGCTGTCCCTGACTACGAGATCGTCCAGGATGTGGCGCACCTTTCGCACGTCGTCTATCGCCCCCTTCATGGTGGTGCCGATGTTCGCGATGAAGATGGCCGGAACGTCGCGATTGATCCGTATGGTCTCGTAGAGATCGTCGTAGTCTATCTCGCCGTCATCCTGGCTCTTTATCATGATGTTGCGCATCTTCAGCACACCCAATATCTTGACGACGCTGTAGTGGGTGTCCTGGGAGAAATACACCACCCCGTCCGGGAATAGCTCGCGTCCAATGTAGAGGCCGTACATGTTGCCCTCGGTGCCGCCCGACGTGACATATCCCCAGGCCCTGTCCTGTGCCAAGCGCATCATGTCCGCGAAGCGCGCTATCACCTCGCGCTCCATCTCGTGTGTGTTGCTGCGGAAGTTGCTGGTGTGGAATGGGTCCCCGATGTTGTTGGGGCAGTACCGCAGGAAGGGCAACAGCGCAGAGTAGTCGAATTCCTGGTTACAGGGGTAGCCCACCTGACGCGCCCCAAGCACCTCGAAGTCTCTCAGCAGGGCGTCGAGACGCGCCTGGATCTCCGTCGCGGGCTTTGGGTCGTTCATGATATGCGGCGTTCCTTTCGCTGCGGCTGTGAGGAGATTATAAGCGCATCGGAGAGCCGGAGCGACCTTAATCGTGACCATGCTACACTAACGTTCACCCAGCCATGCGGAAGCGTTAGGGTTGCGTCATCTTCAAGAACAACCGTCGCAGAGCAATCGTTGAAAGGATCAACCTCCGACGCGCTACTGACAGGGCGAGTGCTGGTACAGGTAAGGATATAGGACAACTTGACAACGATGTATCACGTAGAGGTTATCCCCAAGGTTTGGGAACCACCCCACAGGCGGGAAGAACAGGAGAACGATCTCCTGTTTGAAGAGCTCGAACGGCGCTTTCTTGCCCCTTACCGTAAGGCAAAACCAATCGTCATCAGGGGTAGAACAATCGGAACGGATGACATCCACCGTATTAGGATATACGAGACTCAGCAAGAGATAGGAACCCCAGCCAGTATACCGTTAGGTCCCATGGCGGACGTTACAAAGGAGTTCATTATCGGTCCTCCCGGCTGGGAACTGGAAGAGGGGTCGGCGGATGCAAAGGAATCTCGACCGCCTGCTAACGCTCGTGAGGTTTTCGTGGTTCATGGCCGGAACAACGAAGCACGTGACGCACTCTTCACATTCCTGAGATCCATCGGCTTGGATCCGCTGGAATGGACTAAGGCTGTTCATGCCACGGGCAGACCAGCACCGTACATCGGCGAAATCTTGGATGCTGCATTTTCGCGCGCGCACGCGGTCGTGGTTCTTTTCACACCAGATGATGAGGCGAGGCTCAAGGAGCAGTTTCGATCTGACAGCGATCCTCTCCACGAAAGCACACTGACTGGCCAGGCAAGGCCGAACGTTCTGTTTGAAGTAGGCATGGCTATGGGTAGGTCAGAAGACAGAACGGTTCTCGTGGAGCTTGATGCCTTGCGACCCTTCAGTGATATCGCTGGTCGTTACACGATACGACTGGACAATTCCCCCGAACGGCGTCAGGAGCTCGCGCAACGATTACGGGACGCCGGCTGCCCAGTGAACTTGGAGGGAAGTGAGTGGTACAAGGCTGGAGACTTTGAGGGCGCAGTTGCTCGATTACCCCAAGGATCGCCAGAATCTGCAGGCAATGGGGAGCAGCATTCGCCAAGAGCAGACCTCCCTCAACTGTCGGAGGACGCATGTGAGCTTCTCGTTGAGGCGGCAAGAGACAAATCGGGAACGATACTCAAGATCAGTGGAGGGAGGAGTCTTTCCATCTCAGCGGGTAGTAAGAGCTTTGGTGAAACGAGTAATGCCAGATCAGAGGCTAGGTGGGAACAAGCCATACAAGAGCTCCTTGACGAAGATCTTGTCGCAGATCAAAGCGGAGAAGGCCAAGTATTCCAAGTGACGCACAGAGGATTTGAAGTCGCCGACAGACTAATGGCTTCACAATGACACGCTCGCTAAGTTCCAATGACTATGCCCAATCCCACCAAACCTAAAGAGTCCAATCATTACAAGCAAGTACAACCAGCCCAAATCCACCACCTAAACCGAACTGCCGATCCGATCCCGTAGCTAATTCAGCCTTGAAGACGGGGCCTCTCCTTTCACCTGCTGGGTGAAAGAACGAATTGTCGAAAATGACCAGTTTAGCTACGGAACTCAACCGCATCGCCAATTAGGTGGTGGATTTGGGACCAGGCAACCTGCCACAACCCCTCTCAGCTTGACCACCCCGAACGTGCTAACATCTTGCGCAGATTCTTGACGGCGGGGTTGACTCATGAGCGGCCAGATGGCTTTGGACGGCGTAAACGTACTCGACCTGAGCGAGTCGATCGGCGGCGCGTACTGCACCAAGCTGCTCGCCGACCTCGGTGCCTCGGTCATCTTGGTGGAGCGTCCCGGCTCTGGGCATCCGCTGCGAGGAGCTGGCCCGTTCTCCAAAGGCCCGGATATCGAGGGCAGCGGACTCTTCCTCTACTACGGAGCCAACAAGAAGAGCGTCGTCTGTGACATCGAAACCGAAAGCGGTCAGCAGAGGGTTCGAGACCTCGCGTCGCGGGCCGACATCGTCGTGGAGAGCTTCGCTCCCGGACACCTGGACGCGCTTGGACTCGGCTACGAGTCGCTGTCGGCGCTGAATCCGTCGCTGATCATGACCTTGGTCACCCACTTCGGTCAGACCGGACCGTATCGCCACTGGAAGTCGGACGAAATCATCGAC
>JAKZVY010000017.1:0-16590 GCA_047515825.1 Dehalococcoidia bacterium | reverse complement strand
ATACGCCACCCACTACGGCGTTACGGAGTCCGACGTCGACTACGCCCTCGAGCAGGTCAGGGACGTCTTCTCAGCCAGGGGCTGACCTTCGATCTCCCCACCACCGCTCCAGCCGTTCCGACACCCGCGCCTCGTAGCCCTGGTCTGACGGCGTGTAGTAGCCGTCCTCGCCGACGCCGGGCGGGAGGTTCTCGGTGGGCGTGAAGTGCCCCTCGTGATCGTGGGCGTACCGGTAGCCCTTGCCATAGCCCATGTCTTTCATGAGCGACGTGACGGCATTCCGAAGGTGGAGGGGCACCGGCGAGCTGGAGGTCCGCTCGGCGTCGCGCATCGCTTCGTCGATTGCGCGGTACGCGCTGTTGCTCTTGGGAGCGGTGGCGAGGTAGATCGCCACCTCCGAAAGTGGAATCCTGCCCTCAGGCATCCCGATCGACTGCACCGCGTGGTGTGCGGAGACCGCCATTGGGAGCGCCCCCGGGTCCGCGAGACCGATGTCTTCCGCCGCCAGAATGACCATCCGCCTGGCGACGAACAGCGGGTCCTCTCCCGCGTTTATCATCCTGGCGAGCCAGTAGACGGCGGCGTTCGGATCGGACGCCCTTACAGACTTGATGAACGCGGAGATCGTGTCGTAGTGATTATCTCCGCCCTTGTCATAGACTCCGGCGCTGCGCTGCATCGCGTCTTCTATCGCTTCTACCGTGACGACCCGCGTCCCGTCGGCGGACGGCCTCGTGCCGTTCGCCGCCAGCTCCAGAGTGTTGAGCGCGACCCGCGCGTCTCCGTTGCTCAGGCCGACCAGCGCCGCTCTCGCGTCTCCGTCCAGCATTGGACTCAGGTGGGCCAGTCCGCGCTCGCCATCCGACATAGCGGAGTCGAGGATGCCCTCGATCTGGGCCGGAGTGAGAGCCTTCAGCACGTACACCCTCGCGCGGGAGAGCAGGGGAGAGATAACCTCGAAAGACGGGTTCTCGGTGGTCGCGCCTATGAGCGTGACCGTCCCGTTCTCGACGTGCGGCAGGATAACGTCCTGCTGCGACTTGCTGAACCGGTGTATCTCGTCGATGAACAGCACCGTGCCGCGACCATGCATTCCGAGTCTATCCTGAGCTTCCGACACGACGCGGCGCAGGTCGGCGACTCCTGACGCCACCGCGCTAATCCGTTCGAAGTGGGCCTCGACCCGTGCCGCTATCAGCGACGACAGTGTCGTCTTACCCGTTCCGGGCGGCCCCCAGAGGATTAGCGACGGGACATGGCCAGAGTCGACCGACTGCCTCAATATGGTCCCCGGGCCGATTATGTGCTCCTGGCCCGCGAACTCCTCGACATTCCTGGGACGCATCCGGTCGGCGAGCGGCGCCGCCGTTCGCAGACGGTCCTCCATGCTGTGGTGGAATAGTGTCATCTCCGGCTGCCATTTGCGAGGCTCCGCACCGCCACCGCCACCGCCTCATCCTCTTCCAGAAGCACGGTTCGGGGGTCCAACAGCACGTGGCCGTCTTCTATTCTGCCGATGACGGCGTCCATGCCGGACCTGAGCCGCGCCAGAACGTCGTCCGGACCCGCTCCGAGCGCCGCACAGTCGATGCGCAGCGCCACGGAGGGCAGCGTCTCGCCCGGAAGGCTGCCGCCGCCGATAGCCGACCTCGACTCGACGACCGACGCCCAAGACCAAGTATCGTCGCGCCACGCCTTCGCCCTCGAAGCGAGCTCGTCCACCGGAGTGGAGATCATCCGCCATATCGGTATCTTCTCAGTCGCCTGTCCGTGTACGTAGTGCAGCATCGTCGCGGACAGCGCGGCCATGCTGAGCTTGTCGATCCTCACAGCTCGTGCCAGAGGATGCCGCGCCGCCATCTCCACGTATTCGCGCTTGCCGACGATGATTCCCGCCTGCGGCCCTCCCAGCAGCTTGTCCCCTGAGAAGAATCCAAGCGCGACACCTGCGGCCAGGCTCTCCTGCGGCCTCGGCTCTGCTGCCAGGCCGTACGGACTGGTGTCCAGCAGGCACCCGCTGCCCAGGTCGTGCAGCACCGGCACGCCCACATCGTCCCCGGCGGCGACCAGCTCCTGGATAGATGGGGCATGTGTGAATCCCATGACGCGGAAGTTGGACGCATGGACCGCCAGGATCGCGCCGGTGTTCTCGGTGAACGCTCTTTTGAAGTCCTCGACGTAGGTGCGATTAGTGGTTCCGACCTCCACCAGCGAGGCCCCAGACTGCCTCAGAACGTCCGGAATCCTGAACCCCCCGCCGATCTCCACCGCCTCTCCGCGCGAGACGATCACCTCCTTGCCCGCGGCGACCGCCGCCAGTCCGAGCATTACCGCCGAGGCGTTGTTGTTAACGACCAGCGCCGCTTCTGCCCCGGTCGCCTGGCACACGAGATCCGCAACCCGGGCCTGGCGCGACCCCCGCTTGCCGAGCGCGAGGTCAAACTCCAGGTCGCTGTATCCCGAACCGGCTTCCCGCACCGCATTCAGGCTCTCGCGGCTCAGCGGCGCGCGTCCCAGGTTCGTATGAAGGATAACGCCTGTCGCGTTGACCGCGCGCCGCGGCCAGCGTCGCCAGGCCGAGTCCGCGCGGGCGCTCACCGAGCGCGCCACCTCGACAGCCGAGGGCGGCTCGGAGCCGTCCTTGATCTCTGACCGCGCGTCGCTCAAGGTCTCACGCACCAGATCCACCACGGCCTCGTGGGAGTACATCTCCACCAAGCTTGTGACTTCCGGCTGGCCCAGCACGTCGTTGACGGCCGGGATCGCCCTGAATCGGGAGGCCATGTCTCTTCCTGCGAGCATGGGGAGATTATACCCGACAGCAGGGGAGGGTGGTTGTCCGGTTCATCCTAAGCGAGCCGCACAACCGCGAAATGTCATTCTGGTATGGTATCTCGCGGACGGGCACAGCCCACTTTCCAGGGCGAGTTTGCGGATGGGAGCAGTTCCTGTCACCGATCCCTTACCCAGCGGTGCGGCGGGGCCAACCCTCGACCCTTTGAGTACATACTCTGAGATATGACTGGTTGATTGTGGGCATTAAGGACAAGCTGCTCGTCATTACCGGTCACCACCGCCGGCTGTTCCGCAACCGTGGGTTCGTCCTGCTGTGGACCGGGCAGTCCGCCTCGGTGTTCGGCGACGCCTTCTTCAACCTCGCATTGGCGCTTGTTGCCCAGAAGAATCCCCATCTTCGAGCCGCGCGGATTTGATTTGCGGATTCTGACAGGCTCTCAGCTTACGCGCCACTCCCCCTGGGCCGACATCCATCCCCTCACGCCCCCACGTGCTGGTTTTGCGACACTGCGGAACTATCTCAAAGCTCTGGTGGGTGTCTGTGCGGTAACAGCGCGTGGACACTTCCTCAGATAGCGTCTGCTCCATCCTCACAGCGGTTGTGATGCTTCGCACGCCGCGTATGGGCTTCACGGTCTGATCTGAAATCGATTAGAATGAAGCTCAGAAAGGGAGTCAAACATGGTAAGTGAGGTAATCAGGGAGATCCGGGAGAACCCCGAGGTCAGGGAGGAGGTCAGGCGGCTCATCCTGACCGATGAGCTTCTGGCCGTGCCTGCAATCCTGGCTCGGATAGACGAGCGCCAGGGCCGGATAGACGAGCGCCAGGGCCGGATGGAGGACCGACAGGGCCGGATGGAGGACCGTCTTGACCTGATGGACGAGCGTCAGGGCCGGACGGAAGACCGCCTAGGCCGGATGGAGGACCGGCAGGACCGGATGGAAGAAACCCAGAGGCAGATCGTCCAACTGCTGGCTAGGCAGGGAGAGCGTCTCAATAGTGTGGAGGAGGCGCAGAGCCAAATGGTCATGTTGCTGACCGCGCAGGGAGAGCGTCTTGATAGGGTGGAGGAGACGCAGAGTCAAATGGTCATGTTGCTGGCCGAGCATGGAGAGCGCCTTGCTAGGGTGGAGGAGACGCAGGGCCGGATAGTCGATGTCCTGGATAGAATGGAGGCGCGCCTGGATCGGATTGAGACTGACCTCGGCGGCATCAAAGGGAGCGTGGTCGAAGCTAGGGCTCAACGGCGGATGCTGGAGCTGGCGTCCGCCGGTCTTGGCCTTCACAGTTCCGAGGTGGTCGTTGGTCCCATGCTTCCTACCGGGGCGTCGCAGCAGTTCCTTGAGGCTTGCCAACAGGCCGAAGCCTCTGCTGAACAACGTGAGCGGCTCCGCAACACGGACCTGATCATCAGGGCCCGGAGGGGAACCGATGGCGCCTCGAAGCCCGTGTACCTGGCGGTTGAAGTGGCCTACAGGCTGGACGACGAGGACATCAACCGGGTGAGTGAGTCGATGGCGATCCTGCGTGGCCTGATCCCGAAGTCGGCCGAGCCTGACGCTGAGGTCATGGGCGCGATCTATGGGACCAGGATTAGCGACAGACTCCGCGTCATGGCTGAGACCCGAGACCTCAACGTGTTCGATGAGGAGTTGCCGCGGTAGGCGGTTACGGCAAGTCCGGCTCCGATCATCGTGCCGTGCGGGGACCATTTCTCCGGGGCTTGGGAATACTACTACCCACCACTTTCGTGATGCATCCTCAAGTTGACCGCTTTTCTGACGCTTTAGTAGAATGTGAGGACTTTCTCAATATCGGTCACTGCATGTTCGTAATTGGCCTCACTGGTGGCATAGGCACCGGCAAGACGCAGGTGTCCAATATCCTAAAGTCCCTCGGTGCGACGGCAATCAACGCCGACCAGGTGGGGCACGAAGCGTATCTACCTCACACTGACACTTGGCGCGAGGTGGTCGCCGCGTTTGGCGGGGACATTCTCGACTCCGACGACCAGATCGTCCGCTCCAAGCTGGGCGCCATCGTATTTTCCGACCCAGCGCAGCTTCAGAAGCTCAACTCAATCGTGCATCCTCGGATTTATGATATGATCAGCGACCGGATAGAGTTACTGTCGGGCAACGGCGTTGAGGTGGCCGTCGTCGAGGCGGCGCTGCTGATCGAAGCCAACTGGACGCCGCTCGCGGACGAGGTCTGGGTTGTCACAACACCAAGGGAGACGGTGCTTTCCAGGCTCTCGGCTAGGGGGATGACCGCGGAGCGCGCCGAATCCATTATCGAGTCCCAGATGCCCAAGGACGAAAGGGAAGCGCACGCCGACGTTATTATCGACAACGACTCCGGACTACAGGAGCTTGAGGAATCCGTGAGGGACATGTGGGAATCTCGCATCGTCCTGCGCATGTTACAGGGAGACTAGGTGGGCAGATGACAACACCGACGCGGACGCTGTTTCGCAGCTACATTATCGAGGAGTATCACCTCACTGAGGAGCCGTACTACCTTCCGATAGGAGACGAGGTCGAGCTTTTCGAGGCCGCCTACGCGCAGAAGATACCCGTTATCTTCAAGGGGCCAACCGGCTGCGGCAAGACCCGGTTCGTCGAGTACATGTCCTACCGGCTGGGCCAGCCGCTGACGAGGGTTAGCCAGCGCGGGCCTGTGCAGGACGGAAACGGCAACATGGACCTCCCGGACCGTGACCACCTTCCCCTTGTGACTATCGCGTGTCACGAAGATCTCACGGCGAGCGACCTGGTCGGGCGCTACCTCTTGGAGGGAGATCGGACGGTGTGGATCGACGGGCCGCTTACCCGCGCCGTGAAGGTCGGGGGCATCTGCTACCTCGACGAGATCGTCGAGGCCCGCAAGGACACGACTGTGCTGATCCACCCGCTGACCGACCATCGCAGGATACTGCCGGTCGAGAAGAAGGGCGAGCTGCTGGCGGCGGCGGAGGGATTCCTGCTGATCCTTTCCTATAACCCGGGCTACCAGAGCGCGCTGAAAGACCTGAAGCACAGCACCAGGCAGCGGTTCATCTCCGTCGAGTTCAACTACCCGCCCAGGGAGATCGAGGCAGAGATCATCGCCCATGAGTCCGGCGTGGACGAAGGGGTTGCCCTGCAGCTCGCCAAGCTGGGAGAGAAGATACGCAACCTGAAGGAGCATGGACTGGCCGAAGGCGCGAGCACGCGCCTGCTGATCTACGCGGGCCAGATGATCTCGTATGGGATCGCGCCCCGCCGCGCCTGCCAGGTGGCGGTGAACTGGGCCGTCACCGACGACTTCAACATCCAGCGCAGCATCGAAGAGCTTACGACCTCCATTTTCGAGTAGGAAGACGCCATCGACAGGTTGCGAGGCCCTGGTTTGGTCTCTGATTTCATAGCTGAAACAAAGCAGGTCCTCGATAGCCGCCCCGCGGTCACCGCAGACAGCCACACGCTCGTGCCGGCCGCCGTCCTGCTGGCCCTGTACGAATCCGACGGCGACCTCTGCGTCGTTCTCCAGAAGCGCTCTCAGCAAGTCGAGCACCACAAGGGGGAGATCTCGTTCCCCGGCGGGATGGTAGACCCCGGCGACAAGACTTATCTCGACACCGCGCTGAGAGAGGCGCACGAGGAGATGGGAATACGCCCCCGGGATGTCCGCGTGCTTGGACGCCTCGACGACATGCCTACCATCTCCCACTTCATGATCTCAACTTATGTCGGCGCGATACCATCCCCCTATGTGTTTACGCCATCGAGTATCGAGGTCGCAGAGGTGCTGATGCCGTCAATCGCCCACCTCCGCACCGCAGGATCTATCAGGGAGGAGGCCCGGCTCTACGATGGCGACGTGGTCGCCATGCCGTGCTACGCTTTCGATGGCCATGTCATATTCGGAGCGACGGCAAAGATACTCGGCCAGTTCATCGATCTGACACGCGACGTAAAGCTGTAAGGAGACCCTGTGGCAAACGAGCTACCTGCGACATTAGACCAGCTACGCACCGAGTTCCGGAGATTCCCGGCGCCGGTGGTCGAGGAGTTCGACAAGGCTAGGGCAAAGATGCCGAGGACCATGGAGGATGGCAGCATCCTCTTGTGGGGTCAGGCCGGACTCGGCATCGCCGATCAGACCGTCCGCTCATGGGAGGCCGCGTCCCAGTACTTCAAGGTCAGCCCGAGGGTCGTGGCATACATGCCGTTCAACTACTTCATGAAGTGGACGGACTGCGGCTCGGACCTCTGCAAGGACTCGCCCACGCTGGCCTCGGCCTACTTCGAGGCTTCGCCCGCCGCCATGGGCAAGCTGCGCTCCCGGCACATCGAAAGCTGGGCCTCTCTTGGCGGAAGCCTCTACAAGGGCACGTGGAAGTCCAGCACGCTGGCCTGCAAGTTCTTCGTCCACAGTCCCGCGCTCATGGACAGCCTCACGTTCCCTGAGCTGGAGAGGTTCGCGGCGTTCCTCGACTCGCTATCGCACAGGTCGTACGACTTGGCCTCCGAATGTCTCGCTCTCGGCATCCAGATATTCCCGCTCATCGACGAGGACAAGACCGCCTTCATCAAGCTCGCGTCCGCGCTGGTCGACTCCGGCTGGCGCGAGGTCAAGAGCTTCTTCGACGCCGGAGCGAAGGCGCTCCCCAAGATCGACCAGGAGCAGAGATTCAGGTTCCTGAAGATGGCCGAAGAGCTTGTCCAAAGGGGCGGCTCGAACATTCCCGGCGTGATGCTGGAGACTTCGCAGGCATTCTCACAGATAAGCTCAGACCACCACGAGAGGGTGCTGACGCTCGCCGAGACGCTGATAGGGGAGTCGCCCGCCGCGGTCCCGGAGTTCATCAAGGCGTCCGCGCAGGTGATGGACCGCCTGTCCATGGCCCAGCTAGAGCGCTGGTTCGAGGAGGGCGTCAGGCTGTTGAAGCAGAACCCGGACGGCGGACTCGCCTACTTCAAGATAGAGTCGGCCCACGCCGAGCGGATGCTCGAAGCGCTCTCGTCCGGCGTCGAGTTCGAGTTTATCAAAGCGATCATGGAGATGTACTGCCGCGCCCTGGCCGGGGAGGAGATCAAGCTCGCAGCCTCACCCGATCTGGTGGAGCGCAACATCGGCTGGGTCTCTTCCGAGTCGCCGACCACTGAAGGCTCAACGGTTTTTGTTCCCGAGACGGTGGACCGCTACCAGTCCAAGGATGAGAACTTCTCGTGGTTCAAGGTCGTAGCGACGCACCAGGTGGCCCACCTGGAGTTCGGCAGCTTTTACTTCGAGTTCGAGCGGCCGTCGGCGCTGTTCGAAGACCGCCGTTTCGAGGTTGAGTCGCAGCGCATTCAGGCGGCCGGATCGGACGGCGCTCAGGACGACTCTGACTTGGGCGGCGAAGGGCTGGAGCGTGCCTGGATTACCGACATGCAGCGGTATTTCAACCTGTTTGAAGACCGCAAGCTGTCCCTCGACGTCTTCACCGTCGTGGAGGACGGCAGGCTGGACTTCAGGGTCAAGTACGAATACCCGGGTATCAAGTCCGCGTACACCCGCGTCCAGTTGGACTCCTCGGAGGGCCGGCCGGACATTACAGAGATGCCAGCGCGCGAGGCGCTGGTCGAGTTCCTGGTGCGCGTGAGCCTTCAGCAGTACCGCGAGATTCCCGCACCGCACGACTACGTGGATCAGGCCCTGCAGATTACGTCAATCGCGCGCCAGGTGCTGAACGCCGAAGCCGCGGTTGAAGACACGGCTGAGGCCGCTCTCCGCATCTACGCCGTCATCGCCTCGATTCCGAATGAAGAGGTCCCGCCGGACGAATGGGACGACGTGAACGTCGACGAAGAGCAGGACGAAGACTACTCCGACCCCGACGACCTCCAGCAGCTCTTCCAAGAGATGGCGATGGGCATGGAGATGCAGAATCGCCCCGAGGGCGAGCAAGATTACGACTCGTCTGAGGAGGTGGACTACAGAGGTGACTTCAAGCCGGAGTTGGTACAGCTTCTAACACAGCTCCGTATGCAGCAGGACGGGGCCGGCGACGCGTCGGGCGAGCCGATCACGCAGGAGCAGCTTGAAGAGCTGCTCCAGAACAGCGCCGAGCTGGACCTGCAGGCCGTCGAGGGCGACCTGCAAGATACGCAGGGTATGTTCGCCGACAACCTGCTCAAAGAGGCCGGGATGCAGCTTCCCGACAACCCGGAGTTCAGCAACGGCCCCTTCGTACACGTCGACGAGGATGGCGACTCCCTGGAGGCGAGTGAACCCCAGACTTTCGTCTACGACGAGTGGGACTTCAGGGCGGGGGACTATAAGCCCAGGTGGTGCGTCGTCAGGCAGAAGATGATGTCCGAAGGAGACCCCAACTTCTTCGCCGGAACGCTGCACAGCTACGGCGGTCTCGTGACCAGGATCAAGCGCCAGTTCGAGATGATGGTGCCCGAGATGTTCCGTAAGGTCCGCAAGCTCGAAGACGGCGAGGAGATCGACATCGACGACTTGATCGAGGCCATCGTGGACATGAAGACGGGCGCGAGTCCGTCTGACAAGTTCTACTGGCGCAGGAACAAAGTGCAGCGCGAAGTTGCCGCAGCGTTCCTGATCGACACTAGCGCCTCCACCGCCGAGGCGATAGACGAGGGCAAGCGCACAGCCGACGACTGGGATGCTCCCGACGACCCAGTTGAGTACATGGTGTGGCTGCGGACTCGGCGCGGAGAGGCCGCTCGCCGCTCCTATAAACGGATCATAGACGTCGAGAAGGAAGCCATCGTCCTGATCGTCAATGCGCTCGAAGCTATCGGCGACATCTACGGCATTTACGGCTTCTCAGGCTACGGGCGCGAAAACGTCGAGTACTACACCATCAAGGACCTCGACGAGGCTTTCTCTGACCGAGTCAAGCGCCGGATCGACAGGGTGGCGCCACTCCACGCGACCCGAATGGGTCCCGCGATCCGTCACACCACCGCGAAGCTCGAGAAGGTCGACGCCCGCACCAAGATACTGTTCCTGGTCAGCGACGGCCGTCCCCAGGACAGGGGATACAGCCGCGAGGGGGTCGAAAAGGAGTACGCGGTCCACGATACCCGTATGGCTCTGGAAGAGGCCCGCCGCAAGGACATCAACGCCTTCTGCCTGACCGTCGATAAGAACGGCCACGACTACCTGAAGACGATGTGCGCCGACATGGGCTACGAGGTGCTGGACAACATCTACGATCTACCTGAGCGCCTGCTCTTCCTCTACCGCCGCCTGACGATGTAGTACAATAGGGTCAGAAAGCGAGTATAGAGAATGGTGGTCGAAATGGAAGAACGTGTCAGCAGGTTAGAGGGCATCGCCGAGCAGATGAGCGAGTGGCTGGCCGAGAACCACGCTGAGCACGCCAACCTCAGAGCAGACCTCGTGCGATTGGAAACCAAGGTCGATTCGATGGGACAAGACCTGAACGCGAAGATCGACGCACTGCACCAGATGATCGTCAGGGCACTGCTCATCGGGCTTGTACTTGCGGCGGGAGTCATCGTGGCCACGCTCATCAGGCCGCTGTTCTAGCCGCTGTCCCTATCCCCACCGTTCTTCCTGTCCTCCAGAGCCGGTAGAGACCACTCTAGCCAGTTCAAGAAGCGCATGCGTTACCGCACGCGCCCGGATTCGCAGCCTGCGGGTAGGGTAGGACCCGGATCGAACGTAGCTGCGGTCGCCGACCGCGATTCCGATGTGCGTTGTGCCTGCAGGCCCTGAATGCTCGGTTGCCTCGGTCACCAGGCCCGTGACCGCCAGACCGACATCGGCTCCGAACATGCTGCGCACGGCCTCTGCAAGCCTCTCAGCGTCGGACGGCGTTGGGCCGGTATCCGATAAGCCATTCACTCCCAGAGGCCCTGATGAGGAATTATCCGGAGACAGCACCACCGAACCTGCCAGAACGCCGGACGCCGCGTCAGATTCGAGTAGCGTGCTCGATATCAGCCCTCCGGTAAATCCCTCGGCGATAGCGAGAGTCAGCCCTTCGGACTTCAGTGCGTCCAGCGCGGCAGTGACCGGCGTATCGTCGTCTTCGCCCCAGATTGCGTGGCCCACGGTTTGCCTGATCTCAGACTCCATCGGCTCGATCAGGGCGCGTGCTTCAGGCTCTGTCGGAGCGGTGGCTATTGCGCGCAGGTGTATCCCGTCCGGCTTGGAGTAGATTCCCAGATTCGGATTCCGGCTGCTGAAAAGATCGGACAGTAACTCATCAAGTCCGCCCTCGGTAACGCCGAACGTTTTGAGGGTGCGCGTGGCTATGACTATTTCAGGATTGAGCGCTCGCAGTCGTGGACCGACCTCGCTCTCCCACATGTGGCTGATCTCACGCGGCGGACCGGGCATTGCGATTATGACGTGGCCCTCTTTTTCGACCCACCAGCCCGGTGCGGTGCCCATGGCGTTGGGGATTACGCGAGCCGACGGAATTAGAGTCGCCTGCTTGATATTGGTTGAGGGCATCGGGACACGCCGACCCTCGAATTGGGACGTGAGATGAGCGAGCAGGTCTTGCTGGACCTCCATCTCTTCGCCCATGACTGCCGCGATAGACTCTCTGGTCAGGTCGTCGGACGTCGGCCCCAATCCGCCAGTCGTGAGTGTCAGGTCCGACCTTTGCCACGCGCGTCTCACCGCCTCTTCCAGGCGTGCCGGGTGGTCTCCGACCTTTGTGACCCAGCGCAGCTCGACTCCAATCATGACAAGCTCGTCGGCAAGGTAGGCGGAGTTGGTGTCGATAGTCTCCCCCATCAGGAGCTCTGTTCCGACGGAGATTATCTCAGCGTGCATAGGGGGGAAAGCCCGCGGATCGCCGGCTACTCGGCGTATGGAACGTCGGACACGAGGCCAATCAGGGTATCGACCCAATCGGCGTCGACGTACACGACCGCGGAAACGGAGCTCTGCGTGATGGGAATGACGTAGTAGCCCTCGCCGTCGGGAGTCTTGTTGCCAATGAGGAAAGGCACGCCATCCGTGAACTTAACGCCCGCGTCGGTTAGGCCCGCGAAGCGAAGCTCTATGTAACGACCGTCTTCGTCGACGCCCCAATCCGCGTAGTCGCGATTTACGACCCTGTACTTTTCGATCGTCATTTCGCCGGGGCCGCCTACCAGCGGCAGGTACTCAGACCACTTTTCCGCATCCAGCGGACGGTTCTCCTCGTCGTTTGGGGAGTGCCTGGCGAACCATTCGCCCTCTTCCCGCTGAAGGCGTAGGCGCGGCCTATCATTTTCGCCGGGCTCGCGCAGGTCTATGTTGACTTCGACGATGTCCGCGGGGTCGCGCTGTATCCACCACTTGGGGATGGGGGGTTCATGGGCCAGTCTCGCAAGCACCTCGCCCCAGGTGTCTGCGATCAGATAGAGCTGCGGGAACCCGATGACCTGCCCGTAGTGGTGGTGGCCGTCCGGAGTCTTGTCGCCCAGGCGGAACTCAAGGTGCCTGTCAGCGGTGAGTCCAACGTTGACGACCAGTCCGGGGTCATCGAGTCCGTACTCTGCCGGGTCTTCAATCACGGGCCTGATCTCGGAGAAGTCACGGCGGGTCTGCGGTCCGCTAAGGAGAAGGACGATTCCACCCCAGCGGTACAGGTCAGTAGGCGCGCCGTTCATCCCGTCGAATGCCCAAGCGTCCTCGTCGTTCTTGTGGAAGCCCCCGATCTTGTCTCCCGCGCTCACGTCTATCTTGACAATGTCGTCCATGCTGACCGAGTAGAACCAAGGATTGGCGGCGCGCCGCTCCGGCGGGCTGGTGAAGGGATTCCAGTACGCGACGGCTCCGATAGCCGCTGCGAGTACCACCAAACCGAGGGTGAGCTTCCAGTTCATCGCGCAGGCCGCCTAACGCCGCCGCCACCAAACGATTACGCTGAATATCAGCATAAGGGACGGGGGGAAGAACCAACTCGACCACTTGATGAAGTCGCGTTCGCGCTGGTTCAGTATCAGCTCTCTGTAAACGACAACACGGGGACGAATCTCAATCAGATCGTAGTCTCCAGCCAGCCAGTTGATGGTGTTGAGAAGCAGGTTGGAGTTGTCGCTTTGGAAGAAGAACTTATTGCGGGCGAAGTCGGAATCTCCGAAGACGACCAGGCGCGCAGTCTTGTTCTCCGCTCTCACCACCTGTCCGGTCAGGGACCCTCCCGTCTCCATGACACTCACGAGGTGGAACTGCCCGCGAATGTCCTCGTCGGCATCGTACTCGACCTCTTCGGTGTCCGTCTCCAGCCAGCTTGCGGGTGTGGTCATCACCAGAGGGCTGTAAGTCATGAATGGAGGGATTTCATCCGGCGGAAGGATAGGCTGCACGGCCGTCGTGTCCGGGAAGAAGACGACGTTGATCTGGTCCGCGATCTTGATTCCGGTCATGGCGCTGCTGGTGAACTGGCCGTTCGACCTCTGCGCCATGGGCGTGGTGACTTCTCCGGCCACGTTGCTGATTAAGTCGGCGACCAAGTTGGGGGCGAGTAGAAGCCCCCAAGTCGCGAGAACCCTCCTGAACGATTCCGGAGTATCGGGATCGAGTAGAAAGGCGATGTTTCCCCCGTTGACGAGGTACTCCGTAATCGCGTTCTCTTCCTCCTCACCCAGGTCGCTCCTGGGTCCTGGTATTACGACGACGGCGGCGTCTTCGGGGATCTTCGGGTCCTGCCTGAGGTTCAGCGGACGAATGGCGTAGTTGTCCCTCTGCATCCCATTCAGCGCGAGGTCGAAACCTTCGAGGTCCGTCTGGAGGGTCAGGGGATCGCGAGTCAGTCCGGCCTCCTGGTGTCCGGTCATGAAATAGACTTTCTTCTGATCGACGCCGGTGGCAACGAGGATCGCGGTGACGAAGTCCTGCTCTGTGATGGTGAAGACATCCTGTAGAGTGTCGGTCGTCAGGTTCTCGAACACGATCACCGGGTAGTCGGTGACGTTGTACCTTTCGGCGACGCTCCTATTGAGCTCGGGGTCCACAAACCTGTAGGTGAACTTGCCGCTCCGCCTGGTGAACTCGTTAAGGAGGTCTTCGGCCTGCTGCCTTGCGAAAGTGGTCTCGGAGCTGTCCGGTACGAAGAAGGCGTTGGCCCGTACCGGAGGATCGATATCTTTCAGAATCTTGACAGTCTGCTGCGAGAGGCTGAAGACGCGGGTCGCGGTCACGTCAAGCCGGGTTGGGTTTCTGAAGAGCAGGAAGTTGATCAGGATCACGATTATAAAAAAGGCGGCCGTCATGATAGCCAGGTTAGCGCCGTATCGTCCCTGCCTGCCGGCCATGAATATCGCGATGGCGCGCGGGGAAAGCACTATGGCTACGAACAGCAACACAAGCCCGATTATCAACACCGAGACGGCAAAGTCCCTCAGCGGTTCGACAGTGAGGAACCCTACCACGCCGACCACCGTCGCCACGATTCCAACGACGGCGCCGATCGCGCTCCAGAAGCCTGCGGATTTCAGCGAGTCGACAATGCCGAGACTGACGGACTCTCTTCTGTCGGGTTGTCTAGCCAATTAACGCCACCTGCGTGTCTCTAGTGATCTGATGGATAGGAACAGGAAAACCGCCGTTAGGGAGAGGAAGAAGACCACGCTGGACGTGTCGATCACGCCGCGGCCGAAGTCCGCGATGTGCTCGTTCATCGAAAGTCCTTTGAACACCTGCGCCGCCACACCAGTGACGAGGTCGCCGACCCGGTTCGCGAACGAGAGCATTAGCAGGATCGCAATCCCGACGACCGCCGCGACGATCTGGTTGGCGGACAGCGACGATCCGAGAAGTCCGATCGCGAGGGCGGCAGCGCCGTACAGCACCAAACCCAGGTACCCGCTGAGCACCGGGCCGGTGTCCGGGTCGCCGAACACATAGAGCAGCAGCGTGTAGAAGAGGGTTACGGCCAGAATCGCCAGAAGTACGAGCAGGCTTGCTATGTACTTTCCAATTACTACTTCCCAGTCCCTGACCGGGGCGGTAAGGAGGAGCTCCAGGGTGCCGAGCTTCTGCTCCTCTGAAAGAAGTCGCATCGTTAGGAGGGGGGCCAGGAATATGACGAAGAAGCTGGCCCAGTCCACGATTCCCCGGACTGTCGCCTCCGCAAAGGGGGCGGTCACGTCGAAAACGAAGAATATCCCAGTGAGCGCCAGGAACATCGAGCCCACAATGTACGCCGCGGGCGTCGCGAAGTATAACTTGCTCTCTTTCAAGGCTATGTGAATAGTGTTCATTCAGAGTCCTCGGACTCGCCATCGGGGCGGTGTTCGTCCTCCGTAGTGAGGCGCAGGAATATCTCTTCCAGGGACATCGTGACCACTTCCAGCCGGTGAAGCTCCCATCCTTGCTCGATTACAGTCCTGGCCAGGTCAGCCCCGATCTCCTCTCCAAGCTCCGACTCGACGCGGTACAGCGGGAGCTCCCCTCGCTGGATGTTGATCCGGGAGATGCTTCCGACCCCGTCCACGGTTTCGAGAGCGGCCATGACCTCCTGCTGAGGCCCTTTCACCTGGAGATCTACGCGCTCGCTGCCCAGAAGCCTCCTGGCGAGGTTTTTCGGCTCGTCAGTGGCGACGATCTGCCCCTCGTTGATTACGATGACTCGCTCGCATATCTGGCTCACTTCGGGCAGTATGTGGGTGCTGATAATCAGGGTCTGCTCGCCGCCGAGGTCCTTGATGAGTTGTCGGGTCTCCACGACCTGAATGGGGTCGATGCCGATGGTGGGTTCGTCCAGCACGAGCACGTCCGGCTCATGGAGGATGGCCTGGGCTATTCCGAGCCTCTGCCTGAACCCCTTTGAGAGCTTGCCGATGATCGAGGTGTGGTAGTCCTCAAGGTGGCAGATTTCGACCACATCGTCTATCCGCGCCCTGATCCGCTCGGCGGTCATACCTCTGAGCTTGCCCATGTAGTCCAGGTACTCGCGGACGGTCATCTCGGTGTAGAGGGGCACCGTTTCGGGCATGTATCCGATGTGCCTACGCGCCTCCAGCGACTCGTTTACGATGTCGTAGCCCGCGATCGTAGCGGTGCCGCTCGAAGGGGGGATAAAGCCCGTGATCACCTTCATGGTCGTGGACTTGCCCGCGCCGTTGGGGCCGAGGAAGCCCACGATCTCGCCCTGCTCGACCTTGAAGTTGATGTCCATGACCGCCGGGAAGCTGCCATAGTATTTTGTCAAGTCTTTGACTTCGATCATGTGCCTTAATCCCGCCGCGGCTCTGACTGCCTATCCAATGCGGATTGCCGGTGGAAATCTGTCCTGCCAGCCTTTAATACGTTGACAGGGCCGCCAGGGTTTTCTTATGCGGCTCATACTGTACCGAACCGATGGGATTCTACCGAATGGACTTGCGGATTATCAAGTGGTGGAAGCGTCACGATGCTGTTTCAGTTTGATCTGAACTGTGATTTTGTGATTATGGGATGGGCAGGATTGTGGTGGAGGTATCCACAAAGGGCACGTATCCACGAAGGGCACTAAGGGCGCGAAGGGCCCTTCGACTAGGCTCAGGACAGGGTTAGGTCCAGATTTTGACTGGGTTGCGGTCGATGATGAGGTCGGCGATTCACGGCATACTCACAACGAAATGATCTTATGTATCCGGTGGACCGCCGTCGGTGTGTGACGGATATATCTGGGCGAGTTTCTTTCGCCTGCGTTCTTCTATCTCTGGCCACTGCTTCTGCCGCTCGACCCGCAGCTCGATCTCAGCCTTGAACGCGGCGGCTTCTTCCTCTTCGTAAGCCGTACTGTCAAAGTCCTTCGGCATCCTGTAGTTGGAAATGTCGAT
>JAKZVY010000016.1:0-3817 GCA_047515825.1 Dehalococcoidia bacterium | reverse complement strand
AACGCGCGCCATCTGAGCGCATAGTTCTTCAAAGCCCTCGGACTTGGAGCCGTTTAGCGATCTAATTGCATTCCAGTCCAGATTATCCATGTGAATCCCCAGTTGAGTCGGGCCGATAGTACTCTTATGACCTTGATTTTGGGTCCAGTGGGGTCACTGAGCGAGAGGTCTTTGAATGCCGATACGGCAACGTCAAGATCGACCTCAACCCGACGTCACTCGCACCCACACAACCTGGTCCACGTACCCAAAGTGCCTGTCCGCCGAAACGAGGTCGGCGCCCGTCTCCATCGCGTGCGCCGCTATCCAGACGTCATTGGTCGGGATGGGACGCCCCTTCGCCTTCAGCGCTGTCATTATCCTGGAGTAACGATCGGCGGTAACGGGGCCCACAGGCACAAACGTCACGTAGGGGCGTTCGAGAAATGAGCGGAGCTGAGCGAAGTTCTGCTCAAAGCGCCGACCCTGTCTGAAGCCGAACAGCTGCTCGCCGACCACAACGGCCGACATAAGGATCTCCTCCGCACCGTGCACGATCTCTCTAACGCGATTGTTACCCCTCATGAATTCTGAGTAGGCGTTGGAATCGAGAAGGATCTTCATTCCCAGGCAGACTCGTCCACGGTCTCGAAGACCTCGAGGGCTGCGTTGAACTCTTCCGCTTCCTCTGCACTCCATGTGCCGAACAGGTCGTCTAGTGATCCCCCGATAGTCTTCTCGTTTCCCTGACCGTCCGGCAGGCCGGCCCCCTTGCGGAGTAGCTTCAACGCAGCCTGGTTCAGAGAGATTCCCTCGCGCTGTGCCAGATGCCGGATGCTCTCTCCCAATTCATCTCCAAAGCCTCTCACAGTAAGCTGATTCACTTCGTTCATCTCCTAGCATCATTGTTGTGAGTCATGTAAAGTCACCTTACTGACTGTGTGCATGGTGGTCAAGGAAGCCAGCACGTAGGTCGCAGCCACGAGCTAACCGACCGCGACATCATCGAGCTGCATACGTAGGCAACTCGGGCAGGATAACGCCCTGCGCGGGGTCAAGGAGAATTGACGTGAGCGAACTCAGCCGGGCCATCGTGAATACGGACAAGGCCCCTCAACCGATCGGCGCCTACTCGCAGGCGATCAGGACCGCTCCCGGCGAGCTGCTCTTCATCGCCGGACAGGTGGCTGTGGGCCTCGACGGCAACTCGGTCGGGGTCGGCGACATGACCGCCCAGACCAGGCAGGTGTTCGAGAACCTCGGAGGCATCCTCGAGAGCGTCGGCGCAACATTCAGCAACGTCGTGGAGTTCACCACTTACGTCGTTGGGCGCGACTCCGTGCAGGGATACATCGCGGGGCGCACCGAGGTGTACCCTGGAATCTTTCCCGACGGCGACTATCCTCCCAACACTCTGCTGGTGGTCGACGGCCTTGTCAGAGAGGAGTTCCTGCTGGAGATCAAGGCGGTCGCGGCGCTGCCCTAGCAGGCTGCTGAAAAGGCGACCAATCCCTTACTCGGTCATATTGGGCAGCGCCCGCTGGACCGCCGTTAGAGACTCTGCACCCGCAGCTTCAGCTGCGTCTAGTGCGCCAGCTGCAAGGGCAGTTGCGGCCTCGTCTGAGGCCATGCCCAATTCGGACGCCATCTCACGTGCGGCCTCCACGGCCTGAGCAGCTGCCTCGGCCGGATCCTCTCCTGACTCGATCGCACCCTGTACAGCACCGTAACCTGCGCCGCGCAGAGCTTCGCCGGACGCAACTTGCCTGCTGACCATGGTCCGAAGCGTACCGAGAACGGCGCCACGGGCGACTCTTCCCGCTTCTTCGGTCAGGTCGCCGCCGACCTGCACGGCTCCTCGCGTCGCGTGGAGCGCGAGCTCGAGACCGTGACCAGTGATGTCCTCCATCTCATCGATGGCATCTTCCAGGACCCCACTGACGGCGTGCGCCACGTCACGCACCAGAACGCGACCCCGGCCCGCAGACGTCACCGCCGCCTGTGCCGATGCCGCCAGCTGGTATGCCGTGACCCCGAGAGCGACGTCCGCTCCTGGCACACGCTTGAGATAGCCGTACGAGAAAGCCGACACAGCGCCGAGGCCTGGAACCGACGAGACCGCCTGTATCGCAGGACTGGCATGGGCCGCCAGTTGGCTGAGCGCAAGGTCGCGGGACACCTCGCCCTCTTCCCGCAGAGCTACCAGCAGGTTCAGGGAGAACAGACCAATTACAAAGGCTATGACGAACAGAAAGTCGAAACCGGTCAACGCCAGCGCAGGCATCTCCAGGACCCCGCTTGGCGATATCCAGCTCAGGTCCAGCCTCAATGTCCTTACCGAGAAGTAGTCGGCCATCAGGCCTCCGGCTATCGGACCGATGCCGGCGCCAATGCTCGATGCGACCCCTGCAACTCCCAGAAACGCCGTTGCCTTCTCTTCGGGTGACACCTTGAGCGTGACGGTGCTCATGGTCAGCGTCACTCCCGCCGCGGCAATCCCTGCGAAAACGTGCAGCACGATCAGCAATGGCATCGTAAGGAAGTGACGCTCCGGGTACGTGGTGAATACCCATCCCAGGATCACCAGCAGGTACAGCGACGCCGATAGCGACAGCACCGTCTTGCTCCCAACTCGGTCTGCCATCGGACCCCACACTCGCACGAACAGGACGTTCGTCGCCTGCCCGAGCACGGTGAATCCAATTACGACTGGCAGCGAGAGGCCGAGTTCAGAGAGCATGTACACGGCGAAGAAGGGTATGGCTAGATTGGAAGCCAGGCTCCACACAAAGAGAAATCGAATGAGTTGGGAGAAGTTCTTGTCCCGTAGAGGCTCTGTCAGGACCTCTATCGCAGAGCGGCGCTGCTCCGTGGCTGCGGGCATCAGGGGTTCCCGTGCCCTCAGCGCAAACAGAGGCCCGAAGAGACCAAACGTCAGCGAGCCACCTATCAATAGAAATGAGTATGCGAGTATCGCATCGTCAGGTGTGGCAATGCCCCCACCAACGGACGAAGAAGCTGGCGGCCAGGCTGACAACGGCTACTGCACTCGTTATGATCGCGAGCCGACGTCCGTAGTAGCTCCCCAGGATGTTCTGGGGGACGAGATCTCGCATCCAGCTCGTCCAGCTGGTCGACCAGACAGGTGTGAACAGCCCGCGTATCGCCAGAAGTGCGATCACCACGGCCACCGCGGGAGCACCGGGAGTATCCATCAGGAACGGCACGGCCCCCATGGGGAGCCAGATGAGGTGAGCCCCCTACATCGCTGGAATCGCGATGGCCTTTCGCACTCGAAAGTGTTCGACTGCGAGGATGGTGGGCAGCTGCGCCACCTGCGTTATGAACGGCAGCGCTGCGAGAATGCCAACCTGGAAGTTGTTGGCTCCCAGCGCGAGAGCGTATGCGGCCATGAAGCCGCCGCTCCCCAGGCTGAACAATGCGCCAGAGAAGACTCCCTCCCATATCATCATGCGAAGGCTGCGCTGTACGTCCTGGTCGGTCAGCGTTGGGTTGGGTAGAAGGGGAGCAAACATCTCTATATCTTCAGCGCGCGTGTCGCCTCGAACCTGCCTTTACCGAAGGGACCCGACTCCACCTCGCCTTCAGCAGAATACGAATGCAGGCGTGCGTACAGACCGCCGTGCGCTAGCAGGTCGTCGTGTATGCCCTCCTCCACGACCTGGCCGTTGTCCAGGACGATTATGCGGTCGGCGTTTCTGATTGTGGAGAGACGGTGAGCTATGACGATGGCAGTCCGGCCTTTGAGCAGTTCGTCGAGGGCTCTCTGGATCAGCATCTCTGTATGTGTGTCGATGTTGGCGGTCGCCTCGTCGAG
>JAKZVY010000015.1:0-4769 GCA_047515825.1 Dehalococcoidia bacterium | reverse complement strand
GAGGCTCTCTCGTTCGAAACATAGACTACCTACTCCTGAACGTTCTCTCCTTCACCATCTCCAGATCCTATTATCGTCAATGCCAAGGCCATCAGTCATGACTTTTTACGAGAGAATCAAAGATCTCTCCGTTGGCCAGTTCAAAAGTCCGTTGACCTACAGATGGCAGGTCCAGTTGATGGATGGACTCTGTGGGCAATGTCAGATAGCCTGTGAACCCCGTGTCTAAGACTACCTCCACGGACCGGGGAAGACCTTCGCTGTCCATGATGTCTATAGTATTCAACGCTTGCTGATTACCACTTACCCTTCCCCTAATCATCCAGTTTGGGCATTCGGAAACCACCGGCGTGGCTGTATGCTGCGCGATGGCCGACGCGCACTCCGTATGTCACGGCGGCTGGCCTCCTTTTCAATAGTCGCCGCGTGGCTGTAGCGTCTCTTGGATCGACCTCATAGTCGCCGGTCTCAACATCGATCACGACGAATGTCCCTTTCTCTATCGGCTCAACTTTAGACTGGATCTGTTCGTGGTAGATGGCTTCTCCTAGGGCTGTTATTTCCCCAGGTCTGTAAGTGCGGCTTGCCACAGCATCCTCCTCTTGACATAGTGAAGCGTCTTGACCACTATTCAAAGATATGCCCCCGGTGCCCAGTGCTCAACTCTGCAATGTTAAGGTAGGCCTCTCTTCCACAACCGATCACGGCCTCAGCTTTCTATACACCTCCGGGATGTTGTCTCCCAGACCGTCGAAGCCCCGCCAGTCACCGAATTGGGGACTCAGCGTGTCGACTACCGACACGCTCGCGGACCCTTCGTCCTGGCCATCCCTGATCGCGGTCCTGATTGAATCGACCAAGGCATGTATGAAGTCTCGCGATTCCATGAGGGCCGCGTGGTCTCCGACCGGTCCGTGGCCGGACATGAAGCGTTCTATCGGAAGCTCCACCATTCGATCGTCCGTCTCCGGCCACTCACTAGGATAGCTGTCACCGAGATAAGGCACACCGCCATCCTGGGCGACGTCTCCCACGAATACGATCTTGTCATCAGGCAAGTGGATGAATGTATCCCCGCCCGTGTGCGCTCTGCCAAAGTACCTGAGATGGAGCTCCCGACCCCCGAAATACAATCTCATGCTCGTCTCGAACGTGAGATTCGGAGGCGTGATCGTCACAAGTCTGGCCTCTTCCGACCATGGATCGTTTCCCGCGACCACTTTCTCTCTCCACTGCTCATTCCACTCCACGTCCACCATCTCTTGATAGCAGTTGTCATGTCCGATAATCGTTGCTTCGGAAAACTCCTCGTTGCCCCACGCATGGTCAAAGTGCGAATGCGTATCGACGACGTACTGGACCGGTTTACTCGTGACGTGGCGAATGTCATGGACGAGGTCACGTGCGAAGGACGGCACCCGAAGCGAATCGATCACCAGAACTCCGCGATCGCCGACGATAAAACCCGCATTCGTGAGGCCATCATGCAGGCGGGCGTACACCCCGATCTCCAGTTCGATCAGCTCAGTTCCTGGGGTTGTGGCCATCTAAACTCTCCTAAATTTCTCCCTCTCCCTTGATGGGAGAGAGCCTTCCCCGTACTACGATACGGGGGTGAGGGTGACCCACCCCACGCTCGACTGCCGGCGGAGGCTCGGATATAATCTCGGAAAGTCTACCAGTGTGTGACGGGGGACTCAATATGCCATTGCCGCAAGTTTCCGATATGGCCCTCAAAGAGTGGGCAGTCGCCGTCAAGAGCCTCGGCAGCGGCGATCAGGTGCTCATTCTGAGGAAGGGCGGAATACACCGCGAAGACCGCGACTTTCGCCTCGTACACCCTCTGTTCCTGCTGTATCCGACTTACGAGCACCAGAAGGCGGAGCTTATCAAGCCGGAGGCCCACTCTGCTTTGGAGCAGACCCTCACTGATGCCGACGGCGCGAGCCTGATCCACTTCAGGTACTTCTGCCAGGTGACAGATAGGTTCGAGCTTCGCGACGAGGCGACGCTCGACTCGGTATCGGCGTGGCATATCTGGTCCGAGGAGTACGCGCGCAAGCGGCTTCACTGGCGTCCGAGTCAGCCTCTGACCGTGGCCCTGCTGCGAGTGTACGAGCTTCAACAGCCGCAAACGCTGCCGGTTCTGGCCGAGTATTCGGGATGCAAGTCCTGGGTCGAGCTTGGCCGCGATGTGTCGCTGGGCCTCATGCAGCCCGTGCTGAGCGACGAGGCGTACGAGTCGAGGGCCGACGAGGTCAGGTCGATTCTGGACGCCGCGGCTGCTGCGGTCTAGCGCTCCATCCCGATTCACGGGCGGCTCCCGGTACAGGACAACTACTCCCTCTCCCTTGACGGGAGAGAGCCTGCCCCGTACCACGATACGGGGGCTGGGGTGAGGGTGATTGGCACTGCTTCAGTTGTGCCGTGTCCAACAATCTAGAGACTCCGGCAAATGAACCGATGAAGTACCGACAGCTTGGCGATACCGACCTCACCGTCTCGGAGATAGGCGTACCGCTCCGTCCGCTGGCAACCAACGATTACGGCCACGTCACCGAGCAGGACACACTGAACCTCCTCACCCGCGCGTTCGACCTCGGGTTCACTTACTTCGACACGGCCGACTCATACACCGAGGGCTACGGCGAAAGAGTCCTTGCGCGCGCGCTTCGCCGGAACCGGCACGACATCGTGATCTCCACCAAGGCGGGCTACGACTTCTACCGCCCGGTGATAGACCCGGACGAACGTGGGAAGTCACAGCGATGGACACCGGGATTCATTCGATATGCCTGCGAGCAGAGCCTGCGCCGCCTCGACACCGACTACATCGACCTCTTCCAGCTTCACCATCCCGGCCCCGACGAGATCGAAGACGACGAGCTTTTCGGCCTTCTCGACGACCTCGTCCAGGAGGGCAAGACGCGGTACTACGGAGTGACTCTGGACTCGAGACCCGAGTCCGAAGACGCAGGGGAGGGCGCGATTGAGTCGAGAGAAGTGTCTGCTGTCCATGTGGAGTTCAGCCTGCTGGACCAGCAGCCCGCGCGCAACCTGATCTCCCGCGCGCAGGGAAGTGCGACGGCAGTCGTAGCCTACGACCCGTCAGCGAACGGCGTCCTGGAAGCCGAGATGCGCCGGCCAGCTACTGCGATGGTAGGGGAGGGCGGAGAGGCGGACGACCTTCAGCAGAGGCTGGTCGACAGACGAATCCTGGAGAGGGCGCTGCGCGAGTTCGGTGGCGACGTCGGAACGTGGGCGATCAAGTTCGTGCTGGCGTCCCCCGTCGTGGCCGCCACGCTCCCGATAGTGACCACCTACGCCCGCCTCCTGGAGCTGGGCGACATCGCTGACTTGGCAGACGTTCCTAGAGAGTTCGTCGAGCAGGCCTTCGCCGTCTATGACGAGGAGCTGAGCGACCAGCGGAAATGCGAAAGCTAGTAGTCCAACATTCTAGGATTGAAGGGTAACGAGATTATGGCTTGGTAGGGACGGGTTTCAAACCCGCCCTGTCGTCGTAGGACGCAAATCCAATCATGCATACGTGGGGCGCCTATCACGCCAATCCCGACTAACCGTCATTTCAAAGACTAGCCTTCGGCCTCCGGTTCGTCCCCGTCGTCCACCGTCTCCCGTATATCCTCCAGTTCCTCGGAAGACTCTTCCGTGGGCTTCTTACGTTCGGGCCTGGGCAGCTCCCTGCCGCGCGGCTTGATGCGCTGCATCTCCCCCTCGACCAGCCTGAAGTCCCTCTGTGGCAGCAGGTGCAGGCGGTCGATGAACGCCAGAGGCCAGTCCTCAGGCATCCACCGCTTCAGGTACTGGAGACTGGGAGCGAGCAGCAGAGCGTCTATGTAGTCCGGCTCGTCCAGCACGATGTTGGGAGTAAGCTTTACCCGGTAGGTGAACCGCTCTCCCCTCACGGACTGCTTGAACACCGGGGAGTCATCCTCGAAGCACGTGGAGCTTATGGTCGCGGTCGCGGGCCACTTGCGTATCCCCTTGACATAGAACAGCACCCGGTCTTTGGGGGCCATGCGCTCCGCGCGCTGCCGATACTTCGGCCCCATGCCGAACAGGGTTACACCCATCTCCTTGATGATCTCGAAGTTCTCGGGAGACTCCACGAACATCCAGTAGTTGCGTCCAACGCTCTTTCTGTTTCTGTTCTCTTGTCTGTTGCTGTTCTGAGTCATAGACTCATTCTATCACGATGCGGCCTATCATGAGACGGAGCGGCATAGGCGTCGTCACTCCTCGACGACCACGATCTGCGATTGCATCCTGCCGTCTTCCACTGTGAGGAGTGCCATGGTAGCGGGCACCATGAAAGACTTGTACGCCTGGCCTGGGTTCAGAAACAGCACGTCGTCGCGGACCTCGTTCACGGTCTCGTGCAGGTGCCCGAATAGGATCGCGTCCACGGGTTCCGTGAAGTCCTCCAACAGCTCTTCGAACGGAAACTCCGGGCCTCCCCAGGCGGGGTGAGTAATCCCCAGCTTACGACCTTCTACGTCGATCGTCTCCGTGTATGGGAGCGACGCGCGCAGCTCAGGCGGGTCCGAGTTGCCGTGCACAATAACCGCTTGCTTCGCCTCGGCCCTCATACCGTCCACCACGTCCTGGCGGACGATGTCGCCGCAATGGACCGCGATGTCGGCTTTGCGTACCGCTTTTCTTATGTCGGGATGCACCTCGTCCCATCGCCAGACGTGCGTATCGGAGATAATCGCGATGCGAACAGCCAACAAGCCGACCCCCATGTC
>JAKZVY010000014.1:0-7494 GCA_047515825.1 Dehalococcoidia bacterium | reverse complement strand
AATCTGTGTTTGACTGAACCGACTGATGTTCTATATTGGGCGCACTTACCAGTATCAGCACTCCATAGATAAGCTCATAGCGCTCGTCCTCCGGCGTCTTGGCGTAGTCGTCGTACGTGAGCTTGATCTTTGGTTCTGCGGTTACCATTGGCCTCCCCTAATCTCATTTATCGGAACCGGTGGCGACGACTTCCGCGGCGACAGCTCATCTAATGGACTACCCTTGATCCGTTGCGCCCTGTCAGTGCCTTCTACTAAGACTCGGCAATGGCGGGAGATGACTGCTCCGCTGGCGACAGCGACCGCTCAGAAAGCACTGAACTAAGTAATTCAGCCGCATGTTCGAGAGTAAATCCAACTACTTCCCCCTCGCCGTCGAAGTCCGCAACCAAGTTCTCGGCTACGTCAGCTCCCTCAATTGCTGATCGTCAGTTCCACAAGGAAAGGGTATCCGTTTCGCTATCGTAGTATATGTCTAGTTTCATGGCTTTCCCCATTTCCGTAACTTTTCACGGTCGAAGAATCTGTTGAGCAGCTTGCCATCCTCGACTATCACCCGGAGCCACCTGCCCACTTCTTCAATGTATCCGTAGTATCAGATCCTGCCATCCGGCTGGGTTTCTGTATAATACGGATCAGATAACACACGCTCTACGCATTGATCCTTGATACCTGGATGCTTCCGCCTAGCCGCGTGCTCGTAGTATTCGGTGGTTTCCACGGGCGTTTTCAACTAAGACAACTCATCATTCGACCCTCACTCTGGCTCATCAGGAAACGCATATCTGGTTGTCTTGAGATGCTTCTTCAGTCTTTTCGTCATTGGTAGCATGAATCCAGTCGCCCCTTCTTGAAGTACCGCATATCTTTGAGCGGTTCGAAGACCTCCCCCCACAACTCGTCACTCAGGTCCATTACGCCTTCTCTACCATCCTTGAACCTGAGCCAAATCCTGAAATCTTCTACGTGTCTCATGTCCGCTATCCGTGGAATCATCGCAATCACTCCGGAGACGGTCCTATCCATCACACCAGAACACTTCGCGAGTCAGAGACAACTCTCTGAAAGGACACGCTGTCCACGTCCATCTGATTCTTCGCGTGTTCAATGGTCATGCTGACCAGTTCGCCATCACTGTCAAGCTCGACCAGAATGTTCTCGTTTACATCCTTGGTTTCGACGATCTCTCTGTTCGCAAAGTCAATCAGGAGAGTGTCTGTGTCCGGGAAGTATTTGATCTTCATTATGACTCCTCCCTGAAAGCACTGTCGAAGAACGCGTTGTGGACCGTTTCATTATCCTCCAACAGAATGACACGCAGATACTTTCCACCTGCTTCAGCTATCCTTGCCCATAGCCTTACCCGTCCGTCAGATTGGGTTTCCTCCTTAAGCGGACCGTCGATCACCCTGGTAATCCACTCAAGTTGGATGTTCCTCCGATCAGCCCTTTGCCGAGTCTCAAGGAAGTACAGCGTAACCTTCATGTGCTAGCTGTCGGAGTCAGAGGGGTCGGAGTCAGAGGGGTCGCACATCGTGGCTGAGTGGTCAGGAGAGGGGGAGTCTCCCTCCACCGACCACCACCTACCCCACCGCCGCTCCGATCGCCGCATCCAGCCGCTCCATCGCCTGGTCTATCTCTTCTTTCGACACCGTCAGCGGCGGCATCAGGCGCACCGCGTTGGGCCGGAGCGGGTTCGTCAGCAGACCCTCGCTGTTGCAGTTGGCGACCACGTCCGGCCCGATGTCCGAGTCGAACAGCACCGCCCACAGCAGGCCCATCCCCCGGACCTCGTCTATCTGGCTGTACTTCGACTTCAGGCCCTCCAGTCCCGAGCTCATGTGCTCGCCCATCTCCGCGGCGTGTGCTGGCAGGTCGTTGTCTATGATGTACTTTGTGGAAGCGTATCCCGCCGCGCAGGTCAGCGCGTTGCCTCCGAACGTCGAACCGTGGTCGCCCGGCTCAAACGCGCACGCCTCGTCCTTCGCCATGAACGCCCCGATCGGCACGCCGCCTCCCAGACCCTTGGCCAGCGTCATGATGTCCGGCTCGACTCCGAACTTCTGGTATCCGAACAGCGCTCCCAGTCGTCCCATGCCCGTCTGCACCTCGTCGAAGATCAGCAGCAACCCCTCCTGGTCGCAGAACTCGCGGACGTTTCCCAGGTAGCCGTCGGGTGGGATGTTCACCCCGCCCTCCGCCTGCACCGGCTCAATCATCACCGCGACCGTCCTGTCGGTGATCGACCCCTTCAGCTCCTCCAGGTCTCCGAACGAAACGTGTTTGTACCCCGGAGGTATGGGCTGGAACAGCTCCTGGTAGTGGGGCTGACCCGTGGCCGACACGTTTGCCATGGTGCGCCCGTGGAACGAGTTCAGCGCGGTCACGATCTCGTACGCCCCGTTGCGATTCTTCGCTCCGTAGCGCCTGGCGAGCTTCATCGCCCCCTCGTTGGCCTCCGCTCCGCTGTTGCAGAAGAAGACCTTGTCCAGCGCCGAGTTCTCGACCAGTATCTCCGCAAGCTGAAGCTGAGGAATCGTGTAGAACTGGTTGGACGTCTGGAGCAGCGTGCGCGCCTGCTCAGATATCGCGTCCGCTATCGCCTTGTTGGCGTGACCGGCGTTGTTCACCGCCCAGCCGGATGTGAAGTCGAGGTACTCCTTCCCGTCCACGTCCCAGACCTTGGTGCCGTCTCCCTTCACGATCACAACCGGCTGACGCCGGACCACGAACATGTAGTACTTGCTCTCGACATCTTTCCAATCGGTGGTCATCTCTTTCACCTCTGATGTATCAGTATCTGGGCGTCCTTGCTGGGCTGTATTTAATAGATTCCGATGGTGGTCGCGTTATTCACTTCCGGTGAGCTGTTTCAGCCTTTCGACCGCCTCTTCCAGCGAGGCAATGTCATCCTTGATCCCGCCGATAGTCTCCGACAGGATGTTGATCTGCTGACCGACGTCGTCCCCCGGCGCGGTCGTCGTGGCCGGGGCCCCGGCTCGCGCCGCTTCGGGTTGTTGGCCCACCTCGGCAAGCGACCTCGCTCCTGTCAGCTCGGCCAGTGCCAGTCCTAATGAGTCCTCCATAACCACCTGGTTCGCGGTCGCGAGAATTACGCGCTTCAGCTCCGGGAAGTCTACGCCCTCGGCCCGAATATAGACCGGTTCGACGAAGAGCAGCGAATCGCCAATGGGGATGACGAGAAGGTTGCCCCTGATACACGCCGAGCCCTCGGAGCATCTCAGCGTGAACCAGGCCGAGATATCCTGATCGTTGTCGATCCTTGCTTCGATCTGCTCCGGGCCGTCGATCTGTCGGTCTTTGGGGAAGTTGAACGCGACCAGCTTGCCATAGTTCTCGCCGTCACTGCGCGCGGCCAGCCAGCCTATCAGGTTCTGCCGTTGGCTCGGAGTGTAAGGCAACAATTGCACGAACTCCTCGGTCTCCTCCCCTGGCAGCTTCATGATCACGTAGTAAGGCTCGACCACCTGCAGGTCGTCACCCTGACCGAACTTCTCGTTCGGGCGCGCCCAGAGGTCTTCATCGTTGTAGAAGTTGTTGGGGTCCTTCATGTGGTACTTGGTGTACTTCTCCGCTTGGACCGAGAAGAAGTCCTGCGGATAGCGAACGTGGCTCCGAAGATCCTCGGACATCTCATCGCCGTCCTTGAACAGCGCCGGGAATATGCGCCGGTATGTCTGGACGATCGGGTCGCTATCGTCCCAGACGTAGAACGACAGGCTCCCGTCGTATGCGTCCATGCTAACCTTCACGCTGTTTCGCATGTAGTTGATCTCGCCGGTGGGGTCTGAGTAGGGATAGTGGTCCGTCACGGTATAGGCGTCCTGGACCCAGAACAGCCCGCCGTCAGCCGCGACTATGTACGGGTCCTGGTCGAGCAGCAGGAACGGCGCGACCTTGTTCACGCGCTCCTGGACCGTCCGCCGGTACTGGAGCCGGCTTTCGGGCGTTATCTCCCCGCTGATCAGGATGTTGATGTCCCCGAACTCCCAGGCGTAGGCGAGCTTTCGCAATAGCGATGACAGCTTCACGCCGCCGTCGCCGGCGTACCGCGTCCTGATCAGGTCTCCCTGCTCGGTCTGGTAGTCCAGCTCCTCGGTGTTCGTGTTCACGATGATCGACTCTAGCGTGTTCTCCCCGTAGTAGATTCTGGGGTTGTCCACTACCAGATCAGGTGGCGTCTGCCCGTCCTGAATCCCTATCGGTATCGCGCCGTCCGCGGGGATGTCCTTCGCGAAGAACACAGGCCGGCCCTCCGACGTGAACTCCGTGACCGGGCTCATCGCGATCCCGATCCCGTGCGTGTACACCAGCTTCTTGTTCACCCACGTCTGCGATTCGGGGCTGAGCTTCTCTGGCGCAACCTCCCGCGCCGACAGCAGCACCTGCCTGTACTCTCCGTTGATGTAGTACCGGTCAACGTCCGCGTCCTTGAAGTCGTAGTACGGACGGATTAGCTGGATCTGCTTGTACACGCTGGAAAGCGGCCTGTAGTCCCACAGTCGGATGTTGTTGATCGTCTTAAGGTTGTCCCGGATGAGCTCAGGCCCGATCTCAGTCGAGACCGCCGGGTAGAACGTCTCCTCAATCCGGTCCAGCGCGAAACCCTGCCGCGTCATCTCGATGTTCCGCGCTATGTAAGGGGACTCCCTTACCAGCTCGCGCGGTGTTACCGTGAACCTCTGTATTACTGAGGGCCAGGCCGTCCCCAGCACCAGTCCGAGCACTACCCACAGCGCCACGGCCCCGACCACAATCCGGAGCTGCCGCACGTAGATGTTGACCAGCATCAGCACCGCCGCCGCCACGGCCACGATCGTCATGATCAGCATCGCGGGCTTCCTGGCGTTCAGGTCCGTGTACGACGCTCCAAAGGAGTACCCGTCTTCAGACAGCACCAGCGCCCATCGGTCCAGCCAGTGGCCCACGCCCATGGCCAGCATGATGACCGCCGCGATTATCGAGAGATGTATCAGCCGCGGCCCGCTCAGCTCGTAGCCGACGCCGCGCATACTGTAGTTGATGAAGTGCAGCGCGATGGTCGCCAGCAGCACCACGATGAACAGCCCCAGTACCCATCCCTGCACGAAAGAGTAGAAGGGCAGATTGAAGATGTAGAAGCCCAGATCCAGACCGTACACCGGGTCATTCTGATTGAACGGCACCGAGTTGGTGAATTTCAGGAACAGCTCCCACCTGGCCGCAAGCACCGACCCGAGTATCAGGCTCAGCACGATCACCGCCGCGATCGATCCCAGCGTGACCGACCGGCGAAGCGCCGTAAGTACCTCCGACGGCACCGGCAGCGTGATCTCTCCCGCCGAGTGCCTGTGGGCCAGCCACAGGCTTACACCGATCACCACCGCCGCCACGGCCGTCCCTATCGCGAACAGCGCGATCCGCGTGACCGTGACCTTCACGAATATGCTGCGGAGGTCCAGCGAGTCGAACCACAGCAAGTCCGTGTACACACTTCTCCCAAAAGAGACCAGCCCGAACAGCACCACCAACCCAACGATTATCGCCGCCCACTTCAGGAACGGCCTGATGTCGCCGGGGGTGGCTGCCAAAAGGTTCAGCGGAGGCTCCCGCTCACCGCCATTGCGTCCGAATTCTTCAGCCATCCTTATACCTCATCTCTCAATCGCAAATGGTCATTAAGCTGCCACCCACACCGTCATTCCCGCTCACGCGGGAATCCAGAGGGGCGGGGCAGCGGCCTATCCAATCCGTGTCCCAAACACTTCGCCCGCCAGGCACCGCCGAAGCGCGCCCGGCTCCCTTCCGTCTATTATCTGCGATATGCTCCCATTGCTCAAAGCGCGCAGACACGCATCTATCTTTGGAATCATACCCCCGGATACCGTGCCCGCGTTGGTGAGTGCCCTCGCCTGTCCCGCCGTCATCCTGCGCACCACCCGGCGGCCCCTGTCCAGCACCCCCGGCACGTCCGTCAGAAACAGCAGCCGCTCAGACTCCATCGCGCACGCGATCTCCCCGGCCACCGTATCGGCGTTGACGTTGAGCAGCGAGTTGGGATAGACCGGATCGACCTCCGTGCTGACGGCAACCGGCGCGATGACGGGGATGAACCCGGACCACAGCGCCGACCTGATCGGCGTCGCATCGACCGATACCACCTCGCCCACGTATCCCAGCTCTGCGTCTTTGACCCTCGCCGTCAGCATCCCGCCGTCAGCGCCGCTCAGCCCCAGCGCCCTTCCACCCACTGCGGACAGCTCGGCGACAAGCTCCTTGTTTATCAGCCCGGCGAGCACCGCCACCACAATTTTAAGACTGTCCCCATCAGTCACCCGAAGACCATTCTTGAACACCGGCCTGACGTTCTGAGCGGCCATCCACTCGGTGATGACCTTACCCCCTCCATGCACCACGACCGGACTCAGCCCCTCTCTCTGCATCGACACCAAGTCATCGAGAGTCGTGTCGTGCTCTCCGAGAGTGCTTCCGCCAATCTTAACTACAATCGTCCCATCTGTGGACTGCTCCTTGGGCAACTCTCGCCTACGTCGAATAAGCCGAGTTGAACGTCACGTACTCCTCGGTCAGATCAGACCCCCACGCCGTCGCGCTTCCGTCCCCGATGTTGAGGGCTACCCTGAAATCCACCTCGTCCGCCACCATCCCCGCGCTCACAGCGTCCGCGAAGTACGGAATCGCCTTCCCCTCGTGAACAATGTGGATTCCGTTGATGAATATGTCGATCTTAGACTCGTCCAGTTCGATCCCGCTCTTGCCCACCGCCATCATTATCCTGCCCCAGTTCGGGTCCCTGCCATGCACCATCGCCTTCACCAAGTTCGACGACGATATCTCCCGCGCCGCAAGCCGCGCGTCCGAGTCGCTCTGCGCTCCGTCCACGTTCACCTCTATCACGTGACCCGCGCCCTCGCCGTCGCGCACTAGCTCTTTGGCCAAATGAGTGCAGACCGCGTTCAACGTATCCTGAAAGGCTGCGCCCGCTCCGTCGTCCCCGTCGATCCGTTCACCGCCCGCCGCGCCGTTCGCCAACAGCAGCACAGTGTCGTTCGTCGACTGGTCCCCGTCGACGTCGACCATGTTGAAGCTCAGGTTGACCGCATTGCTCAACGCCGTCTGGAGATACTCGCCCTCCACGTCGGCGTCGGTCGTTACGAACGACAGCATCGTCGCCATGTCGGGGTGGATCATCCCGACCCCCTTGGCGACGCCGCCGATCGTGAACGTCCGGCCCTCCGACTCGAACCGCGCCGCGATGTACTTGGGCCGCGTGTCCGTCGTCATTATCGACCGCGCGAACGCCTCTCCGCCCTCATCGGTCAGATCGATACCGCCTATCGACTGCCGCATTAGCGCCATCGGCAGCTCCACGCCGATCATTCCCGTCGAGGCGACGAAGAAGTCCTCCGCATCGACCTCCCCATGGTCGGACGATAAACTATCGGCCGCCAGCCGGGTCATCTCCTCGGCGTC
>JAKZVY010000013.1:0-6093 GCA_047515825.1 Dehalococcoidia bacterium | reverse complement strand
GACGATCCGATCCCGTAGCTAATTCAGCCTTGAAGACGGGGCCTCTCCTTTCACCTGCTGGGTGAAAGAACGAATTGTCGAAAATGACCAATTTAGCTACGAAACTCAACCGCATCGCCAATTAGGTGGTGGATTTGGGTGTCCCCGATTACCTGGTCTTCGTTGTCGGTTTGCGCTACGCTGGATCTTGCCATCAGTCTGGATCCTCCTGAAGTTTTTGTACTTCTTCTAGGATAAGTCCAAAACCGGTGGCACCTACTAATCTGACACAGGCTCGAAACGGTGCGCATATTTTCTTGACACTGTTTTCGGGCCAAAGATATACTCACCAACGTGAGTCCGAAACTGACAGACACGTGCAAAGTAGTCCATCCCGACGGCTTGGAAGTCGAGGTCGCGTCCGGAAGCATGACCCGCCTGGCGGGCGTGTCGCGTGCGCTAGCCGGAACGGAGGGGATACACCTGGCGATAGCCACGATCCCGCCAGGGTGCGCCTCCAGTCCGCACTACCACGTCAACTGCGAGTCCGCGATCTACGTCGTCAGCGGCAACGGGAGATTCCTCTCCGGGCCGAGTCTTGAAAAATCGGACACAATCGCCAACGGCGACTTCATCTACGTCCCGCCGAACTCGGTGCATCAGCCGATCAATGACAGCGAGTCCGAGACGATGGAGCTGATAGTCGCCAGAAACACGCCGGTCGAGATCGTGGTCGAGTACGATCCCGGATCACCTGATACGGGGGCACCGGCGGCGGTATCGGGGGCCAGTAGCTCAGACGGTTAGAGCGCAGTCCTGATAAGACTGAGGTCCGTGGTTCGAGTCCACGCTGGCCCACCATGACGTACCATACTGCGAACTCCGCCGTTCAGGGCGACCTCAGCGGCGTCCGCTCCCCCTATGGGACTATGTTCGGGGGTGCGGATTGAGTAGTGGATCCTCCGCAACTACGAGATCTCGAGCGTCGCATCGAAGACCTTGACCGGAGAATCAGGGCCGTTATCAACACAACGCCTGTGGAAGACAGAAAGCTGCTCACCTATCACGACTCGTTCCCATTCTTCAGTACGCGCTACGGACTGGAGACCGTAGGCAAGCTGGAGGGCGTCGCACGCTGTTTGGGAGTTGGAATCACTCCACTAGCCATGTAGAGCAGACCTGCCTCGAGCTGCCTCGACCAATGGTGGATCATCCTCTAGGATGTTCGCAGCCGCATCGGATGCGGCGAAGTCTGGGGGTTGAACGATGTATTTCGACTGGCGTCTTTTCGGACTGACTCGCGGCGTGAGACTCCGGATACTGCTTGCGGCCGCCCTGGGCCTGATCGCAGTGGGCGCCGGCGTCGCCCGGTTGGCTGTCTCAGGTGTCGTGATCTATGAGGTCCTGGCCGGGCGGGCGAGCTTCTCGACGCTCGCGCTGCCGCTGTCGACCATCGCGGCGCTGATCGTAATGCGCAGTCTGTTTCAATACTGGCAGAACGCGGTGAGTCACCATGCGGCGAACATCGTCAAGATCAGGCTGCGTCACGAGGTCTATGAACACGCGTTGAAACTCGGTCCGGGATACTTCGATCGAAACCGGACCGGTGACGTGGTCCTCACGCTCGTAGAAGGCATCGAGCGCCTGGAGACCTTCTTCGGACAGTACCTGTCTCAGATCATCGTGTCCTCGATCGCTCCAATCGCCATATTCGCGTACATGGTGACGCTCGATATCTATATCGCGCTCATCTTCCTCGTGTTCGCCTTCCTCACGCTTGCGGTACCTACCATGTTCTACCGATGGAATCGAGACAGCAGCTCAAGGCGTCGCAAATCTTATGGCGAATTGGGTTCGGACTTCTTGGACAGCGTCCAGGGTCTCGCAACTCTGAAGGCGTTCGGACAGAGCAAGAGCCGGGGCAGGGACCTTGCGCAGCGCGCCCATCGCCTATACCGGAGCACGATGGGCGTCGTCGCTGCCAATGGGGCAACAAGCGGGGCGTCCATCTTCTTCATGGCGACGGGAGCCGCCGTCGCTCTGGCCGTCGGCGCGGTTCGCGTCAGCAGCGGCGACATGGAGCTGCTCCCCCTGCTGATCGTCCTGATGCTGGGCGTCGAGGTGTTCAGGCCCATGCGCGAGCTGTCCAACCTCTACCACCAGGGGATGAACGTGATCTCTTCCTCGCAGAGCGTGTTTGGGATTATCGACGAGCCGGCCGCAATTCTCGAGTCGGAATCGGCCGCGGATCGGCCGGCTCCTGAAGTCAGACCGGAGGTCGCGTTCGAAGGGGTTACGTTCGGGTACGACGACGGACACAGGCCGGCCCTCCACGATGTGTCGTTCGACCTGCGTATAGGCGAGACCCTCGGCGTGGTGGGCGCGAGCGGAGCGGGAAAGTCAACCCTGGTCTGGCTCATGTACAGGTTCTATGATCCCCAGGTGGGCTCGATCAGACTCGGTGGTCACGACCTCCGTGAACTCCCCCTCAGCACTATCAGGGACAACATATCGGTCGTCACGCAAGATACGTACCTGTTCCACGGGACGGTCGCAGACAATCTGCGTTTCGGAAAACCGGACGCGACCCCGCGGGAGTTGGAGGAGGCCGCACGCGCCGCGAACGCCCACGAATTTATCTCTCACCTGCCGTATGGCTACGACACCGTGGTCGGTGAGAGGGCTGTCCGACTGTCCGGAGGCCAGCGCCAGCGGTTGGCGATTGCAAGGGCGCTGTTGAAGGACGCCCCGATCCTGCTGCTGGATGAAGCGCTCTCTAGCGTAGACGCCGAGAACGAGGCCGTCATCCAGGCCGCGCTAGACCGACTGATGAAGAACAGAACGACGCTGGTCATCGCTCACCGTCTTTCGAGCATCATCAACGCCGATCGCATCCTGGTTCTGGACGAAGGTCGAGCCGTGGAGATTGGGACTCACACTGAGCTAATCGCTGCCGATGGCACGTATGCTGGCCTGATGCGTCAGCAGACCCGGATGGGCGTCGGCGAGGTCGCCCACTCCGCCGCGGAAATGGCGCGGCCTCATGTCCCTGCGGACCATACCCCTGATCTTTCGCATCTGTCCACTGGTCACGGTCACCACCATCCGGCGCCATCCCGTACCTCGTCGGACCACGCCGAGGTCAACATTCGATCCCTGACCGTCTGGATGCGGCTGTTCGGGCTGGTCCGATCGGTGAGACTCCAGTTCCTGGGCACACTCGCACTGGGTATGCTCCATCACGGCTCGGTCATCGTTCTGGGCGCGCTCAGCGCGCTTCTGGTCGGAGCGGTGTTCCGCGACGAACCCTTGACGACCTTGCTGATTCTCGTGTGCGTCTTCGCTCCGCTCTCGTCACTCCTGTTCTACCTAGAGACATGGCAGGCGCACGACATGGCCTTCAGGCTGTTGGCGAGAATGCGAATAGACCTCTACGAGAAGTTGGAGCCGCTGGCGCCTGCGTACATGGTCCGACGTCGCTCGGGCGACTTCGTCAGCGTTATCGGGGGCGATGTCGAGACGGTCGAGTTCTTCTTTGCACACGCGATTTCTCCGATGATCGTCGCAGTCCTGATACCGGGTGGACTGCTCGCGGCGCTGGCCATCATATCATGGCCGATCGCCGCGGTGCTGGCACCATTCCTGGTGGCAGTGGCCGTCAGCCCGTTCTTCGCCAACACGCGCATCGAGCGTCTCGGCGACGAGATCCGCGGACGCATGGGAGACATTCACGCCTACATGGTCGACAGCATTCAGGGGATGCGGGAGATCTCCGCATTCGGACGCGGGGCCGACCGGAACGACGAGTTGTCCGAGAAGGGCTGGGCTTATGCCAGTCCTTTGGTCAGGTTCCAGAAGTCCCAGGCGTTCCAGATCGGCTTCATGGAAGCCATGATGGGGGTGGGGAGCCTCGCAGTCCTGGCGACAGGTGTCTGGCTCGTGCTCGACGGCCAGATCGCCCGGACCCAGCTACCGCTCGTAAGCGTGCTCGCTCTGGCGTCGTTCAGCCCAGTGACCGAGCTGGCCCGCACCATGAAGCAGATGATGGAGACGCTAGCCGCATCCCGTCGCATACTCGCAATTCACGACGAAGCGGTCCCGGTGCGGGACGGCCCCGGCGTGACAGGAGACACTGACGAGAGGCTCTCCGCGACGCCCTCGACAGAGTTTCACGAAGTGGCTTTTGCCTACTCGGAAGGCGACCCGCAGGCGCTTGCTGACGTGTCGTTCGGGATAGGGTCGGGTCAGACCGTGGCCATTGTGGGGCGTTCGGGTGCGGGCAAGACCACCATCGCCTATCTGATGATGCGCTTCTGGGACCCAGACCGCGGCGACATTGCGTTGCATGGCCACAAACTGGACGAGTTTCGGCTCGATGACCTACGCGGTCGGATGGCACTCGTCGCGCAGGACACGTATCTGTTCAACAATACGATCCGCGAGAACATTCGACTCGGGCGACATGATGCCACCGACTCGGAGGTGGAGGAGGCCGCGAGGCAGGCCAACGCCTTGGAGTTCATCGAGTCGTTCCCGGACGGTTACGACACGCGGGTTGGAGAGAGGGGGATGCAGCTTTCGGGCGGTCAGAGGCAGAGGATCGCGATTGCTCGCGCTATTCTCAAGAACGCTCCGGTGCTGATTCTGGACGAGGCCACATCCCACTTGGACGCCATCAGCGAGGCGACTGTTCGAGACGCGCTCGATCGGCTCATGGCGGGCAGGACGACAGTCGTGATAGCGCACAGGCTGTCGACGATTCGTGACGTGGACAACATACTGGTAGTCGAGGGGGGACAGGTGGTCGAGCAGGGTACACACGAGCAGCTCCTGTCACGCGGCGGGATGTACGCGCAGCTCGTGTCGGCACAGATGGCGGGGCCAGCGGACAGTCACGGACCGATCTAGCTATCGTCGGGACTCTCCTACGCGAGACGCCTCATTGACTGCTTCCAGATACGTCGAGCGGCTCCTGTTCCCTAAATCCAGACCCTCCCAGGGAAACATTCGCAGTCTCAGCAGTGGAAATCGCGGATAGGGGGGGCGGATAGGGGTCAGAGGGTTCGCTGAAAGGCACCGACCTGCGCGATACCGAGCAGGTGCCGCTGCTGGAGGAGTGCGGCGTGGAAGGCTTCCTGCGTCGCGAGGTCCTGCCCTATGCGCCGGACGCTTGGTACGTGCCGGGTAAGGTGAAGACCGGCTACGAGATCAGCTTCACCCGCCACTTCTACAAGCCTCAGACACTTCGCCCTCTGGAGGAGATACGGGCTGATATACTGGCATTGGAGCGGGAGACGGAGGGGCTGCTGGTGGAGATTATGGGCAGGTGACTGCCCACCTTCCTATTGACTTCGCCGCCTCCGATGTGTAATATACATACACACTGCAATTCACGGGTTGGACATCACAATGGCCAGAGTTCAACTGATAATCCCTGACGCCGACCGGGAGCGGTTCGTAGATCAAGCACGGCGCGAGGGTATGACCTTCAGCGCCTGGCTGAGAGCCGCCGCCCACGCTAGATTGGAAGACCAGCAGAAGGTCCAGCGTTTCGAGTCGCCGGAAGATGTCCGGGAGTTCTTCCGAGCATGTGACGCTATCGAAGGCCCCGGAAACGAGCCGGAATGGAGCGAGCACCTGCGGGTTATCAACGAATCACGCGCCAGTGGAACCACCTATACGTGATTTTCGTCGATACCAACGTCTTCATGTACGCAGTGGGAAGCGCACACCCACTGCGAGAGGCTGCTCAGCAGTTCTTCATAGTGGCGAGCCTGAACCGGGCGCCGCTGTGCACCTCCGCCGAAGTTCTTCAAGAGCTTGCCCACGCCTACCTGCCCGCAGGCAGACTGGCAACCTTCGACTCGGCGATGACCCTTGCCTCAAGCGCGGGAGTCGAGGTCTGGCCGCTGGAAGAAGCTGACGTGGCGCTGGCGCGACGGCTCCGAGAGCAGCATCCGACTCTCCAAGCTCGGGACCTTTGCCACCTCGCGAGCTGCCGTCGCCGCAACGTGCGAGAGATAAAGACATTCGACCGGGCCCTCGCCTTCGTATTCGGCAGCCCGTCAGTCCCGTAGCTGTCCGGTACGAAACGGCCACTTCGCCCACTGGACG
>JAKZVY010000012.1:0-6472 GCA_047515825.1 Dehalococcoidia bacterium | reverse complement strand
GCAGATAAGCCATCCGTTTCATCTCCCGGCGCCCTCTGCTCACGCTGTCCAGAACAATCCCGATCAGGAAGCTGCCAAACGCCGCCAGCCCCAAGCTGGCACACAATACTGCCGTGGGGAGACGTGGCACCAAGCCTGTCTGCCAATAGGTGACCGCAATTGGCGCAGCTAAGACGAGTGCGGCCAGCGCGAGCGTAGCGCCGGCAATGGAGAAGAAACGGAATGGATGCACTTCTTTCACAAGCAGTCCAATGGTTAGTAGAGCGCGCCTGCCATCTCGAAATGTGCGCAGTTTGCTTTCGCTGCCGGACGGTCGCTCAACATAGACCGTGGGAACCTCGGCGCACGGCACCTGCAGGTGCGCACAATGCGCTACTAGTACCGGTTCGATCTCGAATTGTGTGACAGGGCAGGAAAGGACTTGACCAACCGCCGCGACATAACTCGATAGCCTGAGCTAATGTCTGTGAAAACTCCCCCAAACTGCGCGTTGATTAACCGGTTGAGTAAGGCGTTGCCCATTCTATGTCCGGTACGATAGGCGTTTTGTCCCTTAGCCTCGACCCGCACTCCAACCACCATGTCCAAGTTGTCAGCAACTAGCTTGTCCACCATAGTCGGTGCGGCAGCAGCCTCATAGGTCCCGTCGCCGTCGGCAAGGATGTATATATCCGCTTCGATGTCGGCGAACATTCGGCGCACCACGTTGCCCTTGCCGGGCAGAGGCTCTGTTCTCACGACTGCGCCTGCTGAAGAAGCCTGCTCGGAAGTGGCGTCGGTAGAGGCGTTGTCGTACACGTACACCTGCGCCTCTGGCAGGGCCTGCTGAAAGGACTCGACCACACCAGCTATCGCGGCTTCTTCGTTGTGACACGGTAAAAGTACAGCTAGCCTGAGGCAACAGTAGATCATTGGGCTATTCGCCTGCGTAACAAAGCCCATACCGAGGGGCGTCCCCACTCGATATTACGGGCTTGCTCAATCACCCAACTGGCCAACAGTGCTCCGCATATCGCCAGCAGCGGAGCCATAGCTCCAGCATAGCGTGTCGCGACCACGCCAAGCAGCCCAACCATCAGAAAGTGCGCGTGAATTGCCAGCCCTGACACGGCAGCAACGACCAACCGACTGTCCGGCGAGCGGGAGGGTGAGGTCAGCCGCCGCCAGACCACTAGTCCCACTGACAGCGTCGAAACAATCAGTCCCGCGGCCATCGTCAGACGGAGAAGGACTCGAATCACGGGACTGGGTGGTTCTTTATGACGGAAAATTGGCCTGTCAGCAAAAAGAGTATTGGGCTTTGCATTCTCAATGTACGCTTGGTACTCCTCTAAGATATCGGGGCTTACGTATGCCCAATAAGGAAACCAGAGTCCCCAATAGTGGGAGAGGGCATTTCTAATCCAACCCACTGGAGCGTTCAGCATTGCAGAACGACTCATTTGTGCGAGAACATCGTACTCTCCGACCCCTCGCTGCTGGGCTATTGCTCTTACCTCAGGAGCAAACACACGTCGGTAAGTTGCGTGCTGAGCGGCAACCTCGAAATCTACGAGCAACCTCGTTCGCGCATAGTGGCTGGGAGCATTAGCGATCAACTCCCGCCCTGGCGCCATCACTCTTCGCCCTTCGGCCACGACACGAGCCAACTCAGGGTCAGACACTCGAGACTCAGGTTTAATCATCAGCGCCTTGGCAAATAGGTGCCGGTCAGCAAGATTGGGACGAGATTCGGAATCGTGGTGTGCATGCCACAACACACTCTCAACTATCAGACAGACAGCAACTGGCACGATCACCGCCGTCACCAGCGCCATCCAACGCGTTGCGCAACGTCTCCAAATCAGCCAGAACAGGAACGGCCAGACTATCAGCAGACTCATCCCCGCCGGGCGAACTGTTATAGCCAAACCGCAGGCTAGTGCTACGACAGCAGCCGAGGACCATGTGGGCCGCCATACCATCAGCGCCAAACTACCCGTGAATATGCACAGCAACGAGATGAAGAGAGACTCCGTCAAAATGTAACCGTGCACGTCGGCAATCTGAGGATACAACATCAGTAGAAAAACCGGCGCCAGCGCAACGAATGACGACCGGAAGGCACGACTGAGGCTCCAGCCCAGAAAAGCAAACGCCGCTGCCGCTATTACCAATTGCACTTTCGGCACCGCATCCACTGTGCCGAAGAGGGTCGTGGTCAGCCCAATAAAGATTGGGTAGCCCGCAGTTCGGTGCTCGCTGAATGTCAGATAGCCATTGCTGTCCGGATACAGCCCCACTGGATTGGACCAGTAATAGGCGACATAGCCTGCCCCCATTAGAATCAAGAGCCACGGGAGAGCTGCCTCCAGAGATTTGAAGCGGTTGAAATATCGCGCCATCAGCATCGACTTGACCATCGTCTCGGATATGTAATTCCCTTAAGCGCCTGATAGCCTAGTGCCCTCGGAGAGTAACTTCCACGAGACAGAGGTGTCCCATCGCGCACACTCCCTATGGCGCACTGCAAGATATGCTCTGTTGCCATCTCACAAGGATGGTCAATGCTGGATGCGCCGATGATGATACTGACCATCAGAGGTCTTGTTATGCGCCGGAAGCCGACCCGTCCGCCGTCTGTATCCGGCGATCTTCCTGGCCTCGAGACGTCCAGCCCCCTCATAGGCTCACCCCGGACTTCTGAGATTCTACAGTGCAGGTGTGTGGAGCCTTTGACGCTACCGGCCGACGAATGACGGGGTGCGCTTCTCGGCGAAGGCTCGAATGCCCTCCTGGGCGTCCTCGGTGCGCTGTAGGCGCCGGTTTACGATCCCGGCCAGCCGGACGCGGTCTTCGAGGCGCATGTTCAGCCCGCGCACCGTGACCTCCTTGATGGCGCGCATGGCCAGCGGCGCGTTTGCCATGAGCGTGTCGACGTACTCCTGGGTGGCCGATTCGAGCTGGTCGTGGGGCACGACCTTGTTGACCAGGCCCAGCTCCAGAGCGCGGTCGGCGGAGATCATGTTGCCGGTGAACAGGAACTCGAACGCGAAGTTGAGCGGTACGCGGTGCGCCAACATGCACGGGCCGCTGACAGAGCCGATGCCACGTCGGGCCTGCGGCCATCCGAACTGCGCCTGGTCAGACGCGATCCTGATGTCCGACGCCAGCGCGATTCCGCCGCCCTGGGCGAGACAGAAGCCGTTGATGGACGCGATGATCGGCTTGTATATCTGCGTCTGGTAGACATACAGGTCTTCTGTCGAGATCCCGTCTTCATACAGGTCGTCGCCCCGGCCGGACATCGAGACGAGGTCGTGGCCGACCGAGAAGGCCCGTCCCTTGCCGGTTATGACCGCCATCCAGACGTCCGGGTTGTCGTTGACGTCGTGCATGACGCGCCAGATCTCGTTGCGCATCTCAACGTCGATCGCGTTGAGCTTGTCCGCCCGGTTGAGGGTTACGTACCCGACCCTGTCCCTGATTTCGTATTCGACAGTCGACATGATTCACCGTCCCACAGAGTTGTATTGCATCGCCTCGTACCGGGGCGTTCCCCAACGAGGCCGAAACGTCATGCAATTATAGGCGAACAGGGAGTGGGCAGGAGAAAGCGTCTCACACGGGAAGGAAGTGAACGCGGCAGAACTGGTGTAGGATTGACGCGTAACGTCCGCTGACTCCCAACCGCACCCACAGGAGGCCCGACCATGACTGACCTGCACGATCTGACCGTAGTTGGCGCGGCTCGGGCTATCCGTGAACGGGAGGTATCGGCTGAGGAGCTGATGTCTGCGCTGCTGGCCCGGTGCGGGGAACTCGAACCGGAGCTTCGCGTCTGGGTGACGCTGGACGAGGACGCAGCGATCGACGCGGCTCGTCTGCGTGACTGGGAGCTTGCCGCTGAGGGCCCTCGCGGGCCTCTGCATGGCGTGCCCGTTGGAGTTAAGGACATCTACTACACCAGGGGCGTGAAGACGACCGCGTGCTCGGCGATACTGGCCGACTTCGTGCCCGACTACGACTCCACCGCCGTAGCCAAGCTGCGACAGGCCGGGGCGATCATCATGGGCAAGACAGTCACGACCGAGTTCGCCTGCGGCGATCCGCCACCTACGCGCAATCCGTGGAACCACGAGCACACTCCGGGCGGGTCGAGCTCGGGGTCCGCCGTTGGAGTCATCGCGAAGATGTTTCCTGCGGCGCTCGGCTCGCAGACCGGAGGGTCGGTGCTGCGTCCGGCGGCGTTCAATGGCGTCGTCGGTCTCAAGCCCACGTTTGGCAGGATCAGCAGGTACGGAGTGGTGCCGGTATCGGCCTCGCTGGACACGATGGGCCACTACGCCCGCACAGTCGAGGACACTGCGCTGCTGCTCGACGCCATGTCGGGATACGACTCCAACGACCCCGGTTCGGCGGACAGGCAGGCTCCTGTACGGGCCGGGTTTGAAACCCGCCCCTACGCAGCGTCGTTGACTCCGCAGGCCGCGCCGCGCATCGGGCTGGTCAGAAAGCACTTCTGGGAGAAAGCAAGCCAGGAGACGCGCGACCACGCGGACTCCATCGCCCAACGGTTCGCTGACGCGGGAGCGATCGTCGAGGACGCCGAGCTGCCGACTGACTTCGCCGAGCTGCTGCGGGCGCACCGGATACTCATGACGACCGAGGCCGCGGACGCGCACCGGGAGTGGTTCGACGGCCGCGCGGACGACTACTCGCCCAACGTCCGGGGCGTGATCGAGAACGGGCTGAAGGCGAGCGCGGTGGACTACCTGAGGGCCAAGGAGGTCCAGGCGACGTTCAGCCGAGAGATGGGTGAGGCAATGCGGCCCTTCGACGTGGTGATGACTCCCAGTACACCGACTGCCGCGCCGCGCGACCTCAGCACCACCGGCGACCCGATGTTCCAGTCGCCGTTCACGTTCGGCGGCTTTCCGACGATCTCGCTGCCGTCGGGGTTCGACAGCGTTTCGATGCCGCTGGGGGTGCAGCTTGGCACGCCGCACTGGGAGGAGAAGAGGCTGCTGTCGGTCGCGGCATGGTGTGAGGGAGTGCTCAGCGGCTAGGGGTTCGGCCCGGAACCTCGCTCCGCCGAAGTCGAGACGCGCAATGGAGAGTCCCTGAGCCCGGACGATGTCGCCGGGGTCGTTCGTGCCGTGGACGCCGATGACGTCGGCGGCCCTCTCCCTTCCGATCATACGCCGGTCTGCTCCCGAGCAGCCTTGTACGCGGTCGCCATCCTCATGCACTGCCGGACCATCTCCTGCTCCTCGTCGGTGAAGTCCGACCACTCGTGCTGGCGGAGAAACAGGCGAACGTCGGGATCCTCGACCTCGAACACCTCTTCCTTGCCTTCTATCAGCCATTGCACGGAGCGGCCAAGCATCTCGGCGGCCCTGGGTATCTCACCTGCGGAGAGGCCGATCTGTCCGGCCTCGACCTTCCAGGCCCAGTGGCGTCCTGTGCGGCCCATCCTGAGAGCGAAATCTTCCTGGCTCAAGTCGATGGCGATCCTAGCTTCCTTGATGCGGGCGCCAATATCAGCCACGCGGCCCGGAAGATCGTACTGTTGCGTCATGCGTCCAACCTCAGTTGTCAAATTGACCGCATGATACAGTACCGGGAAAGATGCTGAAAAGAGTTCCGGTGCATTTGTTCTAACAAGGAGCGATGCAGAGTGGAGGCTATCGACGCTGCGGCTGGTCTGTAAGTTCTTCGATCTTTACGTAGATACCGGCAGCCCCTGCGTGCTGCATGTCCTCCGGTCGGATCTGATAGCCAACGACTACTCCAACGGCGTCGGAGTCATACACGGACCTCAGGGCCGCCACGGAGGAGGAGACTTTGGAGACGTCATCCTGTGCAATAGTTCCCGAAGCCTCGACAGCTATCCACACGGGTGAGCGATCGTCCTTCCGACGAGCTGTGATCACGAGGTCAGTCAGGCTCAGACGGTCTGCTTCTTCGTTGCTGATCCGTCCATCGTCCGCGGCGCTGTAGACCTCGTCCATAAACGGGCTGGGGGGATATTGCCGCATCGATGGTTCATGTACCACTTGGATCCGTTCAAGTCCGAGCGTCTGACCGACAAACAACGGGACTGACTTGCAGATCTTTCTGTGCAGGTTGGTTTCCTCAAGCTCAGTCACATTGGCGTGGAGGGAGCGCAGAATGACTCCTATATCTGTCATATTGGATTCTCCTATCTGTACATCCTATAGCAACGACACGCATTCACGTTAAGCCAATGTGACCGGATGAACCTGTCCCAAATAAGTAGTACCCGCAGGATGAGAAGCCCCGCCACTCCTGGATACCGGCCTTCGCCGGTATGACGAAAGGGAAGTGCCTAGGTAGTGTTGACATTTGATTATGAGGCAGTTCAACAACCCAGTTTCGTCATTCTGGCGTAGGCTGGAACCCAGAATGGAGGCGATGTCTGCTTCCAAAGGCGCCTGGATTCCCGCTTTCGCGGGAATGACGGGAAATG
>JAKZVY010000011.1:0-3269 GCA_047515825.1 Dehalococcoidia bacterium | reverse complement strand
GCGTCTGGCACCGCCGTACCCGTGGCGCAGGTAGGAGCGGCATCGCCTTGGGCATGTACGTGACGGACTGCGACCTGCGCGGCGTACAGCAGGACGAGGGATCCAACGACGGCAAGAGCCAGAATTGGGAAGCGGATGGATGGTGCCAACATGCAGGAGACCCCGTTTCGGACACGCTGGCAAGGATAACGAGTGCAACGCGCCCCACAACCACATTGGTATCAGGACTGTTGTGTAATGTCAATCGCTTGTCAACCACCCAAATCCACCACCTAATTGGCGATGCGGTTGAGTTTCGTAGCTAAATTGGTCATTTTCGACAATTCGTTCTTTCACCCAGCAGGTGAAAGGACGAGTTGTCGAAAATGACCAATTTAGCTACGAAACTCAACCGCATCATCAATTAGGCGGTGGATTTGGGAACCATTTGGCACATCTCTCATTTTGTATAGCGCATTGGCAAAAGCGTTGGTGTTGCTCACAGATTAGCCTTGTGTCATGTACAAGCCTACATCGCGGTGGGTGGTCCTTCGACTTCTACTTCGCTACGCTCAGGAGGGGCCATAGGAAAGGACGTTGGCCTGTTGTTGACGGGCGTGCCTGCCTGAAAACGCAACCCCCCCCTCCCCATGACTTTACTCATGATCTGCGTTACCATGTGGCGGTGTTGGACCAGCAGCCCTCAGCTCCCAATAGGAGGTCCAGATGAATGAGAACGACGGCAGCCTGAGTCTGGATCAGCTTGTAGAGGATGACCTGTTCGCGGACTTCTTTGGCGCGACCGCGCTTGCCCTGGAAAACGGGCGCGGGCCGCAGATATGGCTGGCCGGCGACCCGGAGGACCTTCCGACGTGGCTGGAGATGGGCACGGCTGGGATAGTAACGAATACGGTCGTGCTGAACGAGATGGTGCGGAAGTACGGTCAGCTAACCGACGTGGTGATGCGATATCTCGACATCACGGACAAGCCGGTGGTCATGGAGATCGACGGACACTCAACCTGCGAGCTGATCGACGTCGGGCACTATTTCAGCGAGATGAGCGACCAGATAATGCTCAAGATACCGTGCTACCCACACGCGCTGGAGGCGTTCAGGCACTTTTCGGAAGATGGGATCGAGACCTTCTGCACGACGGTGTTCTCGCTCAACCAGGCGGCAGCGGTCGCGTCGGCGGGCGTGGACCACATCCTGCCGTTCTGCGAACCGGTGAAGGAGATGGGCGGTGATCCGACGCAGCTGATCCGCGAGTGCGCGGCGATGTTCAAGCAGTGGCAGCGCAGGCCGCTGATAATGGCGGCGTTGGTGCGGTCGGCGGAGACGACGTACATGGCGCTGCGGGACGGCGCGGACGAGGTGGTGATCTTCTGGTCCGTGTTCCAAGAGATGCTCCGGCATTCGCTGACGGACACGTGGAATGAGACTTTCGCTAACGAGTGGAGGGCTATCTACGACGCCGGGCTGATGGAGGGTGTACCGGTCCGGTTCTGAAGCGTTACCCCAGTCCGAGATCTGATGCGAGTGTTTCGCGGTCTGGGTCACCCGACGGCTCCGCGTCACGCTCCGCGAGTTCTCTGCGTCTGAGCCGCTCGAACCGGCCGGCGGCGGGGGCGTGAGGGTCGTCGGACGACAGCAGCGCAGCGGGCCCGACGACCTGGCCCACAGTATCGGACAGTTCCGCAGCCGCTCGGCGACGCCACAGAGAGGCGAGCGCGCCCTCCGAACCATCTAGGTTGCCCTGCTCCGAGCGCATCCTGAGCAGCCGCGCGACCCTGCTGGCGATGTATGCCTCGACCAGGACCCGGGCGCGCAGAGGATCGGCGCTGAGCGGCTTGCCCCCAGACTCAGTAGTACGAGCGTATTCAAGCAGCACAGCGGTTTCGAGCTCGACCCAGCTCGGCAGGTCGGCTCCGGGGTCGAGGGCTACTCTGACGCTCGCCACACGGTGCCCCTCCCCTTCCGGCCCGATCGCGTCGCTCCTCAGCACCCAGACGTCGTCGAACCTCACCGGACGCGGGGCCGCCGGTGAGAGTGTGCGGGGCGACGGAAAGGAGATGCCGCCGTAAGTCGCGTCGACTACCAAGCAGACCGGAGTGTCGTCCGGCTCGACCAAGACGACGGTCCAGAGAATGTCGGGGCGGTCGGCGATGCCGGTGAAGCGGCCTACGCCGTTGACCAGGTAGCCGTCGGCGTCAGGCGTAGCGGCGATGCCGACGGAGTCGGTGTCGAGGCCGCTATCTGGGCTGACGGCGATCGCGTGTCTCCAGACGGTACGTTCGCCGAGGGCAAGGTCTCGAACGAGCGCGGTGCGCTGTCCGGGCGTCCCGTATCCGATGAGCGCAGACCGCAGCGCTCCCGCCTCTCCGTCCGCCAGCCAAAGAAGTCCGCGCCGGTTCATCTCCTCGAGGACGATCACAGTGAGGTCAGGGGACAGTCCGGCGCCGCCCAGGTCATCAGACTCGCCGGGAGCCAGCCATCCTTTCGCTCCAAGCCGCCGGGATAGCTGGCGGATATCTGAGGCGGAATCGGCCGAATCGAGGAGGACGCCTGCGTCTGGTGGAGCGTTTCGGTCCAGCCACCGCGCTACCTCGGCTCGGCAGTCTTGTTGTTCTGTAGTGTAGTGGTAGGAGAAGTCCAAGTATCGAGATAACCTTGTGCAATTCGTCTTCAATGCCGTGCTCTTCCATGGACGCATTGAGATGGACGAGGTACCAATGCCGAAATTCGACTCTACCAGTCATAATCTCCATACCGAACAGTGTAACGACGTCGAGTTCCGGAAATTATGACATCGTTCTCGGGATCTGACTTGAGATGAGAACGAGTTTTATGCCTATCCCATCTATGGTCACGGTCACGTAAACCTGTCACGCGTTCATCGCGCCTTAGTATAGTTGCGAAATTGATTTTACCGTCTCTAATACGTTCATCGAAACAGTTCTTTCGAAAAGTTCGAGACATTTAGACACCTCAGGAGTCCGATTACTATGCTTGGGTTTACAATACCTATTTTCTGCTATCGATAACAGATATCTCCCCCAAGTTCAGCTAGCCTTTGTGCGAAATTGACAGTATAGATGATCTACCTTTTTCTTTTATATTGAGCGTAGTCAGCCCCTGAGTTCAGCGTTCAACTCGCGGCGTAGCTGCCTCATAATGTCGCCCTGGAAGCGGTCCACCTGCTCGGACGTGAGGGTGGAGCGGTCCGACTGGAAGACGACGCGGAAGGCGACGGACTTTCGCCCCTCGGCAACGCCCTCGCCGGTGTA
>JAKZVY010000010.1:0-5306 GCA_047515825.1 Dehalococcoidia bacterium | reverse complement strand
CAGGACGTACTCCACCAGGTCGTTGGCGCACACATCGCAGTAGCCGTACGTCCGCACGAGCCTCCGATGAATGGAAGCCCTCCTCCGTCGCCACTCGGCGATTCGTCCGGAAGACTTGGTTTCGTCCAGCTCGTTCCTGAGTGCCTTCTGGTCCGGGAACAGCCTCTTTTCCACCGCCGCGCGGATGCGGCGTTCGGTAGTGTAGTCGAACTCGACGTCGCGGACCCTGAGGTCTTCAAAGAACGCGTGGATTTCCCTGCGAAAGCTGCCCCTGGACCGTTCGGACACTCCCACCTGCCGTTCCATCTCGCGCATGTTGCGCTCGCTCTCGCGGGGCACCCGGTTCTGGGAGTCGAGCGAGAGGGCGGCCGCGACATCGGCCAGGTAGTCTGACATCAGCTCGGCCGCGGTCAACTCGAACCGCTCCTCGAACGCCTTCTGCACGTCGTGGATAGCCCGCTCGTTGTAGTCTTCCACAGCCTCCCGAAAGTAGGATATGTAGCTGGCCGCCTCCTCTTCAGTCAGGCTCACGCTCTCGCTGCGTCCCTGCCAGATACTGTCGAGCGCGTTCAGAGGGCTGAGACAGACGACGTCGGGTGTGCTGGCCCTAGTGCTGAGCCGGTTCATCACGGCCCGCGGCGATATGCCGGACATGCCCTCGGTGGGGTTGGACATCTTCTCCCTGGCCACGTCCTCCTGGGAGAAGTTGTCGACATCGTGTCCGTCGTAGGCCCGGAGCTTGTCTATCAGTGAGACCGTGGGCTTGGTGGGAGGGTCGAGACGTGAGAGCACCGCGAACGTACTCACGGCTGGAAGCGTCTGCGGAGGGATGTGGACCTTGTCGAGTCCGCTACTCACCAGGAGCTTGCGGTATATCTTCACCTCGTCCCGCACTCGCAGGTTGTATGGGACGTAGATGCGCATGATCCTGTCTCGCAGCGCCTCTGAGGACGGGTCTTCCATGAATGTCCTGAAGTCGCCCTCGTTGGAGTGGCCGACGACAACCTCGTCGGCGTACACGGAGCCGAACCTGTCCATCTTGATAAGCTGCTCCTGGGCGAGGCCGAGCAGGGTCGTCAGCAGGTTCGCGTCGACCTTGAATATCTCGACGAACTCCATTAGGCCGCGGTTGGCTACGTTGAGCTCGCCGTCCAGCCTAAAGGCCTTGCCGGCCACCTCGAGCCTGTCGCCCTCGAGTTGCGAAGTGTCCACGCTGCCGACCAGCAGGGATGCGTCGGTGGGGTTGGAGGTGGCGACGTAGTATCCGATCCCGATAGCCTCCTGCTCGGAGAACACGATCCTGACCACTGGGACGGCGGAGATCTGATCCCTGTACAGCGTGCGGACCATGTACCTGCATCGCGGACAGAGGTCGCCCTCGACGTATATTCCGTAGTCTTCCTGGAGCTTCGAGCGCAGATTGTGGGGGATCAGGTGCAGCGGCTCTTCCTGCATCGGGCAGCCCTTGATGGCGTATAGTGCACCTTCGTCTGTCCGCGTGAAGTTTTCCAGGGCTTCCTTGATCAGGGCGACTATCGTAGACTTACCGCTCGCGGGCGGGCCCAGAAGCAGGAGTATCCTCTTGCGAATTTCGAGCCTGCGTGCGGACGAGGCGAAGTACTCGACGATGCTCTCGATGGTGTCGTCCTGGCCGTAGACCTTGTTGGCGAACAGCGTGTAAGTCGGGTTTCCGGTCTCGGGGTCCTCCTCCACGCCGTTGGCCACGATCGCGTCATAGACCATCTTATGCGACAGGCGGGAAATGGACGGGTTGTTGCCGATCATGCCGAAGTAGTCCGCGAAGGTTCCTTCCCAGTCGAACCTGCCGGCCTCTCTCTCGGCCTCCTGCAGAAACTCGTGTGTTGGCAGCCTGTTCGTAGTCATTGGCGGCTCCGTGTATTCTGGACAGCTATTGACGCTCAATCGCCAGTCGGCAGAGTCGGAGGGCAGAGCCTCCGACTTCATGCCGAGCAACGATAACCACTGTCGGACGTTCTTATGCGGGTATGGTGGTGGTGACCATTGCCATGCCGACGGCGCCCACAGCAATGGACTCGATGAGCATCGCCCATCCAGCGACAGACCTGAGTCCGGGGAATGGAATCGCCATGAAGAAGAAGAGCAGCGCCCCAACTATGGAGAGCAGCGCCCCGGAGGCTACCATGGAGACCATCGCGAGGTCGTCGCCGCCGTCGATCCAGACCTGCAGGAAGAAGAAGAGCGCTACGAGGCTGACCGCGGTCAGAGGTACGGCGTAGAAACCGAGGGCCCTGTCTTCGAGGTCCCATATCCCCTGCGCGGCCACGACTCCGGCGTATATGGCCCAGGCGACGATTATGGTCTTGAGTACGGGGACCTCGCCCATCTGCCGCACCGTATAGGTGCTCTGCTCTCCGAGGATCTGCGGACTAAAAGCGAAGAGCGACACGAGCAGGCTGACGCCCAAAGCCGCCATGATCACGCCGATGGTGCGTCCGTCAGAATAGAGTCCAAGCAGATACCAAGAATGAGAGAATATCGCAGTACCGATTAGAATGAGGGCGATGCCTTCCATGGGGGCCTCCTTGTTGGCACAACGCGGATATTGATGCCAAACTACTCAGCATTATTAAAACTATAACACGGTTGTCGGATGCGTGAACTGTTCTCAGACCGGTCTCGGATGGGCGATAATCCTCTGACAGTGAACGAAGTGGGAGAGTCGATAGACACCAGAGCGCGATGGCTGGGACTGGTCGCCGCGGCGTCCGGCACGTTCCTGACGGCGCTGGACATCACCGTTAACGTCGCCCTTCCCGACATCACCGAGAGCTTCGGCACGGACGCGGTGACCATCCAGTGGATCATCATCTTCTACGTGGGAAGCAGTTCCGCGATGCAGCTCGGACTCGGAGGCGCGGCGGATGTCTTCGGGCTCAAGCGCATGTTCATGGTGGGACTGGTCGCCTACACAGCCAGCGTGGTGGCGATAGGGCTGTCCGAGAATCTCGGTGTGGTCTTCGGGCTGCGTGTGTTTCAGTCGGTCGGCAACGGACTGCTGATAGCGCTCGGGCCGGCGATAGTGACGCGACTGTTCCCGGGCGATTTCAGGGGCCGCGCGCTGGGGATCATGGGCGGCCTGGGAACCCTGGGGATGATTACCGGCTCGCTGGGCGGCGGGTTTCTAGTGGACGAATTCGGATGGCGGGCGATCTTCTTGGGTCGCGCGCCGCTCTGCCTGCTGGCCATAGGGTTCTCCGCTGCGCTGCTGCGTGTGCCGGACAAACCGGACCGTGACTCCGGCTTCGACCTGCGCGGCGCCGCGATTCTATCCATCACGCTCGCGGCTCTGATCCTGCTGCTGTCGCTGGGCGGCAGATTCGGGTGGACGGAGGGATACATCCCAGTTCTGGCGGTCATATCGGTGATGGGCCTGCTCGCGTTCTGGGCCGTTGAGCGCGGGGCGGTTAGGCCGATCCTGGAGCTTTCGCTACTGCGGAATCGAGTGCTGGCTACCGGGCTGCTACTCTCGCTGCTGGCGTTCGTCTCGACTTTCGTGAACTGGTTCATCCTGCCGTTCCTGGTGGTGGACTCGCTCGGAGCCAGCGCGAGCGCCTGGGGAGCGCTACTGATGCTCATGACCGTCGCGAACGCGCTGGGGTCGCCGGTGGGCGGGTGGCTGTCGGATCGAGCCAATCCGGCCTACACGATAACCGCCTCTCTGGTGGTGTCGCTTCTGGCGATGCTGCTGCTGACGAGGCTCGACGGCGGGTCTCCGGTGACTGAGGTAGCCGTCGGACTGCTGGCCATCGGCATCGGCACCGGACTGTTCCAGTCGTCTAACGCCAACCTCATCATGGGAAGCGTGCCGGTCGATAGACTTGGGACCGGCGGCGGCATGATAGGGCTTTTCCGCGGTCTTGGAACGGTCTTCAGTGTCGCGATCATAGGCGCGGTGCTGTCTGCGCGGGAGAGTGTACATCGTGTTTCAACGGACGAGGGTGAAGCGTTCGTCCTTGCGTACCAGGAGACTTACCTGGTCGCGTCGGCGCTGACGGCTGTGGCAGTGGCCGTGTCGCTGACGCTGTGGCCGCGGCTGTTCACGATCAGACGGAGCGGCGTCGGGGTTTGAAGTAGGGGCATCCGGTTGTTACCATCTGGGCGCACCGTTCGGCCAACCGCTAGACATTCAGTTCGAGGAGTGATGTCATGATCTACGAGTACCGTGCATACGAAGCCGCGCCGGGCAAGCTGGAAGCGCTGAACGCAAGATTCCGAAACCATACGCTGGGAATCTTCGAGCGGCACGGCATCAAGAACATCGGATACTGGACCGCAAGCGTTGGGGAATACTCTGACCGTCTCATCTACATCGTCGCGTTCGAGGACGAGGGGCACCGCGAGCGGGCCTGGGCCGCGTTCCGCGCCGACCCTGAGTGGAACAGTGTGCGAGCGGAGTCCGAAGCAGACGGAGCCCTCGTTGCGAGGGTATTCAACTCCCTGTTGAGTCCGACGGACTACTCGCCTTTACAGTAGATGGCCAGTGCCTTTTTGATTGTGTACGTGCATCTCATGCTTGTTCACCCTGAGCGAGCGTAGCGGAGTCGAAGGGTCGCCTTTTTGCCAAGTTGAGCAACTTTGAAAGGGCACCGTCCTGGAGTTCAGGGCCTTTCCAAAGTTGGCTCACTATGGAAGGGCATACGCCTCCACCCACCTGGATTCCCGCCTGCGCGGGAATCACTATGGTCTTGTCAGGCCACGTAAGAGGATGAAAATGGCGGGACCATTTCCTCGTCCCTGTGGCTTCCCTCTTTCGCGGGAATAACGGTGTGGGTTTGCCTTCTATTTTCATAGCAATTAGCTATGCCGGTTGCCACCGGCACCATGGAAGATGAAAATGGCGGCGGTCCGGGAACGGCAGGTACGGGTTAGGCGGGCTGTCTGAGGGCGTGGATTTTAGATTCCTCCCTGCGGTCGGAATGACAGTGTGGGACGGTCGGAATGGTTGGGGCACGGTCTATTTTCAGGGAAATGACGGTATGCGGTTTTCGGGACAATGGAAAGGCCCTGCCTGGAGTTAGTGCCAGTTGACAACATAGGTGAAACAAATATAATCGCTTAGAAGGAGCGAGTAGTGGTTAGCTTTGAACAAGCCTTCAGCGATACCGAGCGAGCAGCGGACTCGGCTCTAAAGTCGGCTGCAGACCTGATGAGACAAGTCAGAGCTCTGAAGAAAGCCGCCCACACGGGAAACATCGCCGCAGTCAAGCGTTCTCAGGACAGGCTGGATGAAGCATTGGGTGCGCTGCGTCAGGAGGTGGTCAACG
>JAKZVY010000009.1:0-4865 GCA_047515825.1 Dehalococcoidia bacterium | reverse complement strand
GAGTCGGCATCGGCGCCTGCGGGTGAGAGACCGCGCTGGGCGCACCAGCTGACCCAGGCCCTGAGCTGGGACCGGTATGCTGTCCGGGTATTGGGCGCGTAGGCTCCCGCAAGAAACTCCTCGTTCGCCCTGTGTTCCTCTTCGGTGATGGTCGAGGGTTTTTGCGAGCCGGTCCGGTCCTCGTGGTGTGGTGCGGCGAACGGGAGCAGGCTGTCCGTGGTCGGCTGTGTCTCTGTGGTCATGGGTCGGATCCTGGAGAGTATAAGACGTCCTATAACACTAATTATAGGACATGTTTCAAAATGTGTTCAATTGGTTACAGGTCCACCTTCAGAGATGCTCAGAACCGGGTGTCGGGGTTCGCCGACCCCTATATCGCCAATTCCATCAGAGGTGACTGCGTGCGGTGAGAGTCCCCTGATCGAGATCCCTTTCCGTGTTGCCGCATCCCCTACATACCCCTGCGCGCCCCGTCATCCATCCCCGCAGGTCACGGATTCTCAGAGTTGCGCACTTCGCGTCTGTCGGAGCGACCCAGAGGGCGACACCCGCAGACCGCGACCATCCTGGCCTCCTTCGATTCGACGAGGCTCTCAGTCACCGCATGGGGGAGCGCCACTCTACCGGTTCAATCTACCCCACTGTTATCGGGCAGTTCCAGATGCCCCCGGGTCCCCGTGGTACCCGTGTGAAAGTTTCACCGCCCCTGTGTGTTTCCCCGGGGTTGCGGGACACAGCGGTGCACGTGATGGTGGAATGGAAGGGGGCTACGCGACCCCGGAGGAGGCTAAAGGCCGCGTTCAGGACGACTCGGGGGTGCCGAAGTCATCCTCGATGAAGACCCTCACGTTGTCGCTCTCCGCAGAGGCACGCAGGTCATCAGAAACAACAACCCCGTACAGGCACGCGAATACAGGGGCGCCATGAAACACCTTGCCGATCAGATCCCTGCTGGTCTGTACCTGCCTGAGGTCCTTTGGCTCCAACGTATAGGATGCTTCGGCCACGATGTAGGCGTAGGTGTCGGACGACCGACCCGGTCTACCGCGCACGATCATATCGGTAACCATCAGGCGCTCGTACTGATGCCTCTTGATAGTGTCGTTATCCAGCGCGTCCCATACGGCCTCGTTGAAATCCTCGGAGGCCCTGTTGTTCTCCGCGAGCCTGACGATTCGGGTCCGGCGCAGCCCAAACTCGGCCACCATCCGTGGAAGCCCTGTCCGGTCGATGTCACCGCCAAAGCTCATGCCCTTAATTTGGCCGAACTCCTTGTCCATGCTGTCGAATCGCTCGTCAGTCCGCTTACTGTACGAGGCGAACCTATCGGGAAGGTCGAGCAGCTCCTGCGTGAGGATCTCGCGCCTGGCGGCCGCCAGGAACTCCGGGTTTCCCCGCAATGCTTTGATGAAGTCCTCAGTCGACGTTATGTTGATAGTCATCGTATTCCCCACTCCTGTATTATGGCCTGCTGTTCGCCAGACAACAACCACGACGTGCTTCGCCAGCGACGGCAGCGTGTCTCAACACCGATGTTCAAACCAGACAGCGACGGGGCTCTCTCGGAGCCATGACTTATAGTTCCGTGTCCGTCTCCCCGGCGCAATCCGTCATGAGCGGACCTCGATTGAGAGACCTTCACATGCCTGCTGCAGGGACGCGGTCTCGCTCTGCGCCGGACACGTCGGAACCGCCTTCCGCAATTAGGAGAGATCACATGAGAGGTGGGTGGTCTGTTCGCCCAGCTCACCGGCCGCCCGATGCACGTCTGCTGTGACTCGGGGGAGCAGCTACAGGTCCCTCCGCTGGAAACTCGATTGCCTGCCGTGCTGTAAACGGCCGGTTCGTCGCGTAACTGGCCATGACTGATCAGATGCGGTCGGCCCGGCATCACAGGGCTCCCCATCGTCCGCACGAATCGCGTGGAGCAGGAAGTTGCAGTCCGCCGTCACACCGAGTGAATGGGCCGCAACCAACCGACCGGTCCCACTACTGGGAAGGATAATCGGCGGATGGGTGACCGTGGCGAGTCGTATGGGTTCCAGACCACCTGCATCTCCTGACGACCACCAGGGCTGCGGCGGCAGCGTCCACGTCTCCTCGCCCTCTCGAGGTGATGCCGGTTCGAGGTCCGCAGGTGGCGCAGCCCCATATAACGAGGAGAAGATGTTCGACGCCTCGGACCAGAACCGTGCGGAGTCGGGAGGAGCCGGAAGCTGACGCGCAAGCATATCCCCTCAGCCGCTCTCAAGTTCACTGAACATCGGTCAGGCCTGGATGCTCTCACGTGAACGGACCGGTATGCCTGTGGCGTCGCTTTTCTGCTCGAGGACCTCTCGCCCCAGGTCGGTGCGCTGCCGAAAATCAGGCCTGCGGTGGAGGCTGACGATGTCGTGGAGTTCGAGCGAGCGAGGGCGTTCTCCCATCGCACGCATTTGCTCAGCGAACTCTTCGCCGCAACGGATACCTGACGGGGCGTGACCCAGATGACGTCTATCTCAGTGCTTGCGTGAGGTGCCCACCTGTAATGTATCCAGCGGAGGGAACTCCACTGCCTTCGCTCACACCGTGCCACTTCTGAGGCTGCCGTGAATGACATTGGAATACACTGATGATGTGGTGTTCTTGAGACGAACCATTCTAGTTTTCTGTTATCAAAAAGACTTTACATTCGAAAGTTAAATATCCATACTGAAATGCAGACGACTTCAGGACTCGCAAGTCATAACCATCCAGAAAGGTGCGTCCCACGTGATAGTGGCAGTGATTTCGGAAAAAGGTGGGACCGGCAAGACCACCATCGCAATCCACCTGGCAGGTTGGCGTAAAGCTGCGGGCTCGGATGTCATGCTTGTGGACGGCGACCGACAGGGCACGGCGACCTACTGGGTCGAGGTGCGCGGCGGGCTGGGCCTCCCGACCCCCTCAACGGTTCAGGCCTTCCAGCGGAGTCTGCTCAGGTCGGTGATGGACCTGACCCGCCACTACGACGATATAGTTGTCGACGTCGGGGCCGGTGACGGTGTCGGCATGGAGAGCATACTGCGGATCGCCGACCTTGCAGTCGTCCCCCTTCAGCCCAACGAACTGGACATCTGGACGGTCGGACTTCTCGATGAACTCGCGGGCGACGCCACCGCCGTCAATGAAAGGCTAACCGTCAGGGCCGTGTTGAACCGCGCTCCCACCCACCATGCCAACACGGACGCCCAGTCAGCTCAAGCCGCTCTCCTGGAGTGTCAGTACATAGAGGCAGCCGGGCTGACGATTCGGGAGCGCTCCTCGATACGCCGCTCCGTTCCTGCAGGAAAGCTCGTGAACGAATGGCAGCCCCGCGATCCCAAGGGAGAGCAGGAGCTAGGGGCCGTGTATCACCTCGTCTACGGATCTGCGATTCCGACCGAAGATCCCGGCAGAGTCGCGGTATAGATTCCGCCCTCAGGAGACAGGAAATGACCATGAACATCAGGCGCAGGAGCGACACCCATGCGGAACGGGCCAGCGGGCACCGGGTCGGTTCGGGAAGGCGCCGCACGGTCGACGTGGATGAAAACCACAACTACCATCCGGTGGCCTTTCGTGTGTCCGACTCACTCTATCGCAGGTTGCGCCTGGCTGTGGCTCTATCCGGCAGTCCAACGCAGCAGGGGTTCATCATCGAGGCGCTTGAACCGGCTATTGACAGGGTCTTGAAGGAGAATGGTTACCCGGGTTAGGCGCTACTGGCGCCGAACGAGTCACGGCGATTATCACTACTATCGCGCAAGGGTATTCGCGTATGGTTCCATGTGTCGCCATAGCCACGACGGTGCGCCGAAATTGATTCGCGCCCCTTCGCCATGCCACATGGTAACGTGTGAACTGCGGCGGGGTACTCCGCCGACACCGCCACGCGGTGTGAAGGGCGGAGATAGAGTGTACCTCGTGGACGGATCGAACGCCGGCTGAAGGCGCTTGCAAACTGGACCGTCCGCCACCTTTCATAGGGACATACCAAGAGCCCATGGAAGGTGTGAGGGATGTACCAGGTGGAACTTTATCTGCGCGTCCGAAGAGCCTGCATGGTAGACGGCATGAGCATCAGGGAAGCGTCCCGGATGTTCGGTCTGCACCGAGACACCGTGCGCAAGATGCTCGCGTACTCGGTGCCTCCCGGATATCGCAGGCGCAGGCCTCCGAGAAGACCGAAGGTCGGCCCGTACACACCGGTCAAGGACCGCAAACTCGAAGGCGACCTGAAGCGTTACACGCGTCCACGGTCATATGCTCCGCCTCCAGGTTGTTGAGGACCTGAAGTCTTGATTGCTCTCCGGGTCAATCAAATACGATGTGAAATGCGTGGCGATGTGTCAGATCGTGGGCTGCATCAACCGTACCGGTACCGGGAGAGGGCAGATGAGCGCCCCCAACTCAGACAGCCGGTGGACGTTACGAGCCGCCAGTCGGTGCAATCGACGTCTGTCAACCTGTCGAAGGCATTGTGGGCTGCCCTGGCGCGTCGGGGTCGGCAGTGAGTTCGCCGATCAGGTTGACCACTAACCCTTTACTGAGCGAACTGCAGCCAGTTTCATTACAGGCCTTAACGCCGAACGCATACAAACTGCCGGTCCGGACGGCAAAAGTTGTGCTCGTTGACGTGGCTGACTTGGTGTATCGGACTCTAATGATCGCATCTTCGGGGTGTTCATATGCCCTGTACTCTTCCTCTGAAACGACGCCGGCGTAGATCAGATAGGACGTCGATGTCGCTCCGCCCACGGCTGGGGTCCACGACAGCGTGATCATAGTATCGGAACTAGTCGCCGTGCCGAGGTCAACCGTCGTTGTCGCGCTGATGTCTGTCGTCGTCGCATTGAGATCGGTCG
>JAKZVY010000008.1:0-13150 GCA_047515825.1 Dehalococcoidia bacterium | reverse complement strand
TGGGGTCTGGGCGCGGGCCTGATACTCTTCAAGGCTATCGATCTGACCATGGGCCTGAGGGCATCGGAAGAAGAGGAAGCGGAGGGCCTGGACGAGCCGGAGCACGGCGCGGTGGCCTACGCTGAGCTGGCGGACTGATGTCGCCGAACACGGACAGCGTCGGCTAGAGTCGATTCTCATCCATATTCCAAGGCCCTGGCTGCTTCGAGGGGGCTTGAGCAGCCGGGGCCTTTCTCTTTGGAGTTGAGGAGAATATCAACCCCATTCCGTAATTAGAGGGTCTCTGGGTTCCATTCCGCTGGGTTGTGATATGTAACACAAAGTTAACATCTGCGTAACACGCCCGCAACACTCCCCCTGGATAATGCCTTGCAGAGAACAAACACGGTGCTGGACTGGTTCCGGCGCACATTAACCTCAAGGAGACTAACAGATGGGTGTGGAAGTAATTCTCGGTGTTGTAGTCTTCGCTGGACTGTTCGGCCTGTGGGTGGTTCTTCCGAGCAAGCTGCGGAAGAGCCGCGAGGAGTAGCCTCCCAGTCGTAATCTGCTGACCGCCCCCTGAAAGCCAGATTGCCAAAGAGGTGAACATCCCGAAGCGTCGTAATCGTCAAAATCGAATAACCTTGCTAGAATGATGCCTGGCTGAATACTCGACCAGGCATGTTCGGCGTAAGAGGAGATTCCACGGCGGAGAAGCCGGAGTGAAGAGCAGCACAGAGAAGGAGCGAGACGCATGACCCCAGAAGAAGTGATAAAGCTGGTCAATGACGAGGGGGTCGAGATTATCGACCTGAAGTTCACGGACGTTCCCGGCACGCTGCAGCACTTCGGCGTCCCGCCGAGCGAGGTCACGGAGGAGCTGTTCGAAAAGGGCACCGGCTTCGACGGGTCGAGCATCAGGGGGTTCCAGACGATAGACGAGAGCGACATGCTCTTGGTTCCGGACGCGAGCACCGCGACGATGGACCCGGTGTACAACAGGAAGACGCTCAGCCTGATATGCGACATCCGGGATCCGCTGACCAGCGGCGACTACAGCCGCGACCCCAGGAACATAGCCAAGAAGGCGGAGGCCTACCTGGCGTCCACCGGCATCGGCGACAAGAGCTACTGGGGGCCTGAGGCGGAGTTCTTCATCTTCGACGCCGCCAGCTACGATCAGGACGCTCACTCCGCCCACTACAGCGTGGACTCGGACGAGGGTATCTGGAACTCGGGGAACGCCTACCGCCTGGACGGCGAGACTCTGGGCACAGGCTTCAGGCCGCGCCACAAGGAGGGCTACTTCCCCGCGCCTCCGATGGACACTCTGAGCGACATTCGCACGGAGATGATCGTCGAGATGCAGAAGTTCGGCATTAAGATCGAGAAGCACCACCATGAGGTCGCGACGGCGGGGCAGGGTGAGATCGCCATCGTGTACGACACCCTGACGCAGACCGCGGACAACATCATGATCTACAAGTACCTGGTGAAGAACGTCGCCGCCCGCCATGGCAAGATCGCGACGTTCATGCCCAAGCCTCTGTTCGGCGACAACGGTACCGGGATGCACACTCACCAGAGCATCTGGAATGGCGACACCAACATCTTCTACGGCGACGGCTACGCGCACATGAGCGACACGATGAAGTATTACATCGGCGGCCTGCTCAAGCACGCTCCAGCGCTTCTGGCGTTCGCGGCTCCGACCACGAACTCGTACCGCCGCCTGGTTCCGGGCTACGAGGCTCCGGTCAACCTAGCCTACTCGTCGCGCAACCGCAGCGCGTGCTGCCGGATTCCGGCATACTTCGATACTCCGCCCGCCAAGCGCGTCGAATTCCGCTGCCCTGACCCGACCGCCAACCCGTACCTGGCCTTCAGCGCGATGCTGCTGGCGGGCCTCGACGGCATCCGCAACCAGATCGACCCGGGCGACCCGCTAGACGTCGACCTATACGATCTCTCTCCAGAGGACGCGGCCAACGTCGAGCAGGTGCCCGGCAGCCTGGAGGCGGTGCTGGATGCGCTGGAGGAGGACCACGAGTTCATGCTGGCCGGGGACGTGTTCACGTCGGACCTGATCGAGACTTGGCTGGACTACAAGCGAACGGAAGTGGATGAAATGCGGCTCCGCCCGCATCCGTACGAGTTCTTCCTGTACTTCGACGCTTAGGCCCGTTGGTCTGAAACGAAGCAGTTCCACGGGGGCGATCCGCACGGATCGCCCCCGTGGCTAGATTGACACAACTTTCACAAATTGATATATTTCGCTACGATTCCTTACGAGGTGAGAGTGTGCGCCACAGGCAGTTAGTGACTGTTGGCACAGGTGTGCCAGGCCTGAGAGGAGTCGGGCAGTCCACCCTTTCCATGTCGCTGCTAGGCAGCTCCAGAGACCGCTATGGTTGAACGCGATCAGGCCATCGAATACGCGCTCAAAGAGGCCAGAGACAACGACGTCAAGTTTATTCGTCTCTGGTTTGCCGACATTCTGGGCAATCTGAAGGGCTTTGCCATCACCGTCGAGGAGCTGGAGTCCGCTCTGACCAGAGGTATGGGCTTCGACGGCTCCGCGATAGAGGGGTTTGCGCGCGCCGAGGAGAAGGACCTTTACGCGCTGCCTGACCCCAACACGTTCGCTGTCCTCCCGTGGCGGCCTCGTGAGAATGCCGTCGCGAGGATGTTCTGCGACATCGTCAACCCTGATGAGACGCCGTTCGAGGGCGATCCCCGTTTCGTGCTGCGTCGCAACATAGAGCGCGCCGCGAGGATGGGGTATACGTACTACGTCGGCCCTGAGATCGAGTACTTCTACTTCAAGAACGACTCCTCTCCTGATCTGCTGGACAGCGGCGGCTACTTCGATCAGAACGCCACGGACCTGGCGACCGATCTGCGCCGCGAAACCGTGCTGATGCTAGAAGAGCTTGGGGTTCCGGTTGAAGCCAGTCACCATGAGGTCTCACCCAGCCAGCACGAGATCGACCTACGACACACCGACGCGATGACGATGGCCGACACGGTCATGACCTACCGGGTGGTGGTCAAGGAGATAGCCCAGCGCAACGGCTGCTACGCTACGTTCATGCCCAAGCCGATCACCGGCGTCAACGGCAGCGGTATGCACATCCACCAGTCGCTCTTCAAGGGAGGACGGAACGCCTTCTACGACGCCGAGGACCCTGACAGGCTGTCCGATACGGCGAGACATTTCATAGCCGGGCTGCTCAAGCACGCCCGCGCCATCACTTCCGTCACCAACCAGTGGGTGAACTCCTACAAGCGCCTGGTGCCCAACTTCGAGGCCCCCGTGTACGTCACCTGGGCGACCGTCAACCGGTCGGACCTGGTACGGCTGCCTTCCTATAAGTCGGGCAGGGAGGAATCCAGGCGCATTGAGTACCGCGCCCCGGATCCCGCGTGCAACCCGTACCTTGCGTTCAGCGTCATGCTGGCCGCCGGACTGGATGGGATCGACAAGGAGTACGAGCTTTCCGATCCGGCCGATGCGGACGTGTTCGACCTCAGCGAGGCGGAGCGGGCCGAGCGCGGCATCGAGTCGCTCCCCAGCAATCTGCTGGAAGCGCTCCGCATCACCGAGGACAGTGAGCTGGTACGCAACGCTCTGGGCGACTCTGTTTTCAACAGCTTCGTCGAGAACAAGAAGATCGACTGGGAGCGCTACAGGTCTCAGGTGACCGACTACGAATTATCGCAATACCTGCCGACACTGTAGTATCCAAACGATTCCGTGATCTTCCTGAGCGCGGTCAGTCATACGCCCGCAACCAATCCATTCAGGGTAAGGCTATGAGCAACAGCTATACCAAAGAGTACACTCCCAGACTCTCGACGGACGGACTGTACGACCCGTCCTTCGAGCATGAAGCATGCGGCGTGGGCCTGGTCGCCAACATCAGGGGCGTGAAGTCTCACGGCGTCATCAAGCAGGGCCTGGAGGTGCTGATCAACCTCGGGCACCGGGGCGCGGCGGGCGCAGATCCGGAGACAGGCGACGGCGCGGGCATCATGATGCAGATGCCGCACGAGTTCATCGCCTCGGAGTTCGGAAAGCTCGGAGTGCGGGTTCCCGCCGTAGGGAGCTACGGCATCGGTATGACCTTCCTGCCGCAGGACCCGGAAGAGCGCTCGACGTGCGAGGCGGCCATCGAGCGGATCGTGGAGGAAGAGGGGCAGGTATTTCTTGGCTGGCGCGACGTGCCGATATCTCCGGACAAGATCGGTACGCTGGCCGCGCGCGTGATGCCGGTTATCAGACAGTTCATGGTTGGCCGGTCGGAGACGACCGAAAGCGGCAGAGCCTTCGAGGTGAGGCTGTTCGTCATCCGCAAGCAGATCGAAAAGGCCATTCTTGGGGATGACCTGTCGCTGATCAGCCAGTTCTACATTTGCAGCCTCTCCTCGAAGACGCTCGTTTACAAGGGCCTGATAATGGCCCACCAGCTCGAGAGCTTCTATCACGACCTCGCCAGCGAGCAGATGGTCACGTCATTCGCGCTCGTCCACTCCCGGTTCTCCACCAACACGTTAGGGGCTTGGAAGCTGGCGCATCCGTACAGGTTCATCATCCACAACGGGGAGATCAACACTCTCCAAGGCAACATCAACTGGATGACCGCCCGCGAGAAGAATTTCCGCTCAGACCTGCTGGGCGACGAAGTAAGCAAGCTCACGCCAATAGTTACTCCACTGCAAAGCGACACCGCGACGCTCGACAACGCGGTCGAGACGCTGCTCGCCTCTGGACGCTCGCTCGAACATTCGATGATGATGCTGATTCCAGAGGCTTGGGGCGACCACATTCCGATGGATAGGGCTAAGAGAGACTTCTACGAATACCACTCCTCGATGATGGAGCCGTGGGACGGCCCGGCGCTGGTGATAGGCACTGACGGCACGAAGGTCTGCGCGGTTCTCGACCGGAACGGCCTCAGACCGTGCCGCTACCTGATTACCACGGACGACATACTGGTGATGGGTTCCGAGACCGGCGTGCTGGACGTTCCTCCCGAAAGTGTTCTGTACAAGGAGCGCATCTACCCCGGGCGCATGTTCATGCTGGACACGGAGCGGGGCGAGATCGTTCAGGACGCGCAGCTCAAGGCCGCCCTCGCCGCCCGTCAACCATATGGGCAGTGGCTCGACGAGAACATGGTCATACTGGGCGACCTCCCCGAGCCGGATGAGGTGCAGGGGACAGACTTCGACACGCTGGGGCACCGCCAGGCGGCGTTCGGATACACGTTGGAAGACCTGAGGATGATCCTGGAGCCCATGGCGCTCACGGGCGCCGATCCGGTCGGGTCGATGGGGACCGACGTACCTCTGGCGGTCATGTCGGACCAGTCGCCAGTGTTGTTCCACTACTTCAGGCAGCGTTTCGCGCAGGTCTCCAACCCGCCGCTGGACTCGATACGAGAGGAGCTTGTCACGTCCACGCGGGCCATGATAGGCCGCGAGCTGAACCTGTTCGACGAAACTCCGGAGCACTGCCGCCAGCTCACGGTGAAGGAGCCGTTCATCACCAACGTCGAGCTCGAGAAGATACGCCGCATAGACGTGGACGGCATCAGGGCCAAGACCCTGTCCACGCTGTTCGACCCCGAGAAGCGGGGAGGGCTCAAAGAGGCTATGGACCGTCTGCGCCGCGAGGCGTCGGAGGCCATCGCAGAGGGCTACTCGATCCTCATCCTCTCGGACAGGGGAGTTGACGCGGATCACGCTCCGGTGCCCAGCCTACTGGCTACATCGGGAGTGCATCACCACCTGATACGTGAGGGCACACGTACACGCTGCGGCCTGGTCGTCGAGTCGGGCGAGCCGCGCGACATAGCGCACCTGGCGCTGCTGATCGGCTACGGCGCGGGGGCCATCAACCCTTACTTGGTCTTCGAGACGATGGAGGACCTCATCCGGCGGGACTACTTCCTAAGCAGGATAGAGTACAAGACCGCCGAGAAGAACTTCATAAAGGCCGCTCACAAAGGCGTGGTCAAGATCATGGCCAAGATGGGCATATCGACCATTCAGAGCTACCGCGGCGCGCAGATATTCGAGGCGGTCGGACTGAACGAGGACTTCATAGAAGAGTACTTCGCTTGGACGCCCTCACGTATCAGCGGCATCGGCGTCGACGCGATAGAGGAGGAGTCTAGGGCCAGGCACTCGTTCGCGTACGTCGATCTGGTCGTGCCGGGCCACATGCAGCTCGAGACCGGCGGGTTCTACCAGTGGCGTCGTGACGGCGAGTACCACATGTGGAACCCGACCACCATCGCCAAGCTCCAGTACGCCACCAAGTCGAATAGCTGGGCGACGTATCGGGAGTTCGCTGACTGGGCCAACGGCTACGCTCAGCAGATGTGTACCATACGCGGGCTGCTGGAGTTCAGGAAGGCGGATGAGCCGCTGGCTCTGGACGAGGTGGAGCCGGCGGCGGAGATCGTCAAGAGGTTCGCGACTGGAGCAGTTTCGCTGGGGTCGATAAGCCGCGAGGCGCACGAGACTCTTGCCATCGCGATGAACCGAATCAACGCCCGCTCCAACACCGGAGAGGGGGGCGAGGACTGGCACAGATACACTCCAGACCCCAATGGCGACTATCGCAACAGCGCGATTAAGCAGGTGGCTTCGGGACGCTTCGGCGTTACCATTAACTACCTCGCCAACGCGAAGGACCTTCAGATCAAGATGGCTCAGGGAGCCAAGCCCGGCGAGGGCGGACAGCTTCCGGGCTACAAGGTGGACGAGTACATAGGGTGGGTGCGCAACTCCACGCCCGGCGTGGAACTTATCTCGCCTCCTCCCCATCACGACATCTACTCGATCGAGGACCTGGGCCAGCTCATTCACGACCTGAAGAACTCGAACCCCAACTCGCGCATCCACGTCAAGCTGGTGGCAGAGGCCGGAGTCGGCACCATTGCGGCGGGCGTGTCCAAAGGACACGGCGACGTGGTGTTGATAAGCGGGGACAGCGGCGGCACAGGCGCGTCACCGGAGGCGTCGATAAAATACGCCGGCCTGCCCTGGGAGCTTGGGGTCGCGGAGACACAACAGGTGCTGGTCGAAAACGACCTGCGCGGGCGCATCGTTGTCCAGACGGACGGCCAGATCAAGACCGGGCGCGACGTCGCTATCGCCTGCCTTCTGGGGGCCGAAGAGTTCGGCATGGCCACAGCGCCGCTCATCACCCTGGGATGCATTATGCTTCGAAAGTGCCACCTCAACACCTGCTCGGTGGGAATCGCCACCCAGGATCCTGAGCTTCGCAAGAGGTTCACTGGCCAACCGGAGCACATAATCAACTTTTTCTTCTTCGTGGCCGAGGAGCTGCGGGAGATCATGGCCGAGATGGGATTCCGTACCATCAACGAGATGGTTGGACGGATGGACCGTCTCGACACCCGCCAGGCCATTGAGCACTGGAAGGCGCGCGGTCTGGACTTCTCCCGACTTCTCAAGATGCCCGAGGTACCGGACGACATAGCCACCTACTGCTGCGAAACGCAGGACCACGGCCTGGACAGGGCGCTCGACAACCGGCTGATAGAGCTGTGCCGCGACGCAATAGACTCTCGCACGCCTATCGAGCTTGATCTGCCGATCTCGAACGCCAACCGGACGGTGGGCACGACCCTGAGCTATGAGGTGGCGGTCAGGTACGGCGAAGACGCACTGCCAGACGATACGATTACGGTCCGGTTCAAAGGCTCGGTCGGTCAGAGCTTCGCGGCGTTCCTGGCCAAGGGGATAACCTTCCACGTAGAGGGCGATTCCAACGACTACTTCTGCAAGGGTCTGTCCGGCGGCAAGGTTACCATCAGGCCGCCTGTTGAGTCGGGCTTCGTTCCTGAAGAGAACATCCTGGTCGGCAACGTCGTTCTATACGGCGCGACTGGCGGCCAGGCGTTTATCAGAGGCGTGGCAGGGGAGAGGTTCTGCGTACGCAACTCCGGCGCCGAGGCGGTGGTTGAGGGTGTAGGAGACCACGGCTGCGAGTACATGACGCGCGGCAGGGTGGTCGTGCTCGGTCCCACGGGTCGCAATTTCGCCGCGGGCATGAGCGGAGGCGAGGCGTATGTCCTCGACGAGCACGGTTTATTCGGAGACCTCTGCAACCCGGAAATGGTCTTCCTCGAAGATCTGGTGGAGGACGCGGACACCGCCGCCGTCCGCCGGATGATCGAAGACCACCTTGAATACACCGGAAGCGCCAATGCTAAACGTGTTCTGGAAAACTGGGACGAGATGCTGCCCAGGTTCGTAAAGGTCATGCCCATAGACTACAAGCGAGTGCTGGCTGAGCGCGCCGAGCGAGAGAAGTCGGCCGCCGTCATTTCTGGTGACTAGGGCGGTGACTAGAGTCGACGACTAGAGGAAACCCAAGCAAATAATGGGAAACCCGACAGGATTCATAGAGTGGGCGCGACAGACGCCCGACCGCCAGGACCCGGCTGAGCGCACGCACCACTGGCTGGAGTTCTACCGCGACTGGTCGGAAGACGACGCCCGCAAGCAGGGCGGACGCTGCATGAACTGCTCTGTGCCGTTCTGCATGGGTGGGTGTCCGCTGGGCAACATCATCCCAGACTTCAACGACCTCGTCTATCGCGGCAGGTGGCAGGAGGCGCTCGAGGAGCTTCACTCGACCAACAACTTCCCCGAGTTCACCGGACGGATATGTCCGGCCCCGTGCGAGGGGTCCTGCGTCCTCAACATCAACAACGATCCCGTAACGATCGAGTACATCGAGAAGGCGATAGCCGACAGGGGCTGGAGAGAGGGGTGGATAGTCCCCCAGCCGCCCGACGTCCGCACCGGCAAGAGCGTGGCGGTAGTCGGGTCCGGCCCGTCTGGTCTCGCGGCGGCGATGCAACTAAACCGCGCGGGTCACAGCGTCACCGTGTTCGAGCGCAACGAGTACGTCGGCGGACTTCTTCGGCTCGGCATCCCGGAGTTCAAGCTGGAGAAGCGTGTAGTCCAGCGCCGCGTCGACCAGATGGAGGCCGAGGGGGTCACGTTCCGCACGAGCGCCTACGTCGGCAGGGACATCGAGGTTGAGTGGCTCAGGTCTGAGTTCGACGCGATATGTCTCACAGGGGGTTCCACGATAGCCCGCGACCTGCCGATACCCGGCAGGGATCTGAATGGCGTCCACCTGGCGATGGAGTTTCTCACCCAGCAGAACCGCGTCAACGCGGGACAGAGGTTCAGCGGTTCCGAGCGGATTGTCGCTGAAGGTAAGCGTGTACTGGTGCTCGGCGGCGGCGACACCGGCTCCGACTGCGTCGGCACGGCTCACCGCCAGGGCGCGGAGGTGGTTTACCAGTTCGAGTTGCTGCCTGAGCCGCCGCTCGTCCGGCGCGACGGCAACCCGTGGCCGCAGTGGCCACTCATCCTGCGGACGTCTTCCTCGCACGAGGAGGGATCTGTCCGCGACTACAACATCCTCACCAAGAGCTTCTCAGGCTCCAACGGCGTAATCCAGAAGATGCACGCGGTGCGGCTGGAGTGGGGGCCGCCGGACGCGACAGGACGACCGGCGATGATTGAGATAACAGGTGCGGAGTTCGATCTAGACGTGGACCTGGTACTATTCGCTCTGGGCTTCGTGCATCCCGAAAAGGAGGGGATGCTGGAGCAGCTCGGCGTGGAACTGGACGGTCGCGGCAACGTCTCGACCTCCGCGAACAAGATGACCTCCGTTCCCGGTGTCTTCGCCGCCGGAGACATGGCCCGGGGACAGTCGCTGGTGGTATGGGCGCTGGCCGAAGGACGGGAGGCCGCGCGTGGCATCGACGAGTACCTCATGGGGGCGACTACGCTGCCGCATTCTGTGAGTAGTGTACCGGTGATGTGAGGCTAGAGATCCCGGGACGCGTCAGATCACTGCTGGATGCATATCCCGTTGACTGACCAGTTGGGCGATCGCAGTAGCAATCAAGAAGTCGTCATCTGGAAACCCGAATATCCCTGCATGAGAAACATTGTTTGGCTCCGGATCGTGTCGTACGAACAAAGAGATCAAGTTCTCCTGCCCCAAAGCCTTGATCTCCCCTACATTGAGGACCGCGAACCTGCCATTTCGTCCGAGAGAGTAACCAATGTCTTGGAACGCCGTCCTCACAAGGCGTAACGCATCGAGAAGGTCACCGGGCGATAGATGATCCAGCCAGTTGACCGATAGTGAATCCTCACCCCTGCGTAGCTGAAAAGCCTGAGGCAATGGTACTCCATACTCGCTGACTGTCGATGCCCGGCAGTACCGCGAAACGTTGTCGTCGTCAGGTACTAGGTCACCGGTCAAGGGGATACCGTCCCCGACAAGAACGGCTCAACGGCTTGCAGCGTCTCGCGTTTGCCCAGAACGCCGCTGACTCTTTGCCGCTCGACACCGCAATTCGCCGGTGCGGAAATCGCCGCGAATCGGATAAGACCATCGGCGAGGAACTCCATGGCCACAACGGCGCCATTCTCAGCACGCCACTGTGCTCCTACCAGTCCGTCCGGGCTGACGCCGATCTGAGGATTTCCCAGACGACGTTCACTTACCAGGAAAAGGGTCAAGTGTCGCAGTGACTCCAGCAGTATTGAGGGTTCGTCCGGGTCGTCGTCCGCGAGAGATTCCAGGTAACTCAGCCGATCCGCTGGCGCGTCGAGGCCTACCAGCCTCAGCCCTGCAATGATCTCCTCATGCTTTCCTACGTCTGTGACCATCGGATGACTTACTCCCGATTCCACCTAGCCGAATCTCTTCGCCATCTTTGCTACCGACCAACCGATTCCGATCACCCCTATTGTAATCTAATGCGTCAAACGGTAATAGAAACGATGCGTCATGGGGGCGTGTGCGCCTACACCAACTCCCCCGCCCACAGCCGTTTTGCGAACGTCGTCGCTGGGAGGATGTCGATGCCGTCCTTGGTTCGCAGTGTTCGGGTTCGAGACAGACGATCAGCCGCCTTGAGCGCCACCTTCTCAGAGACCCGAGCTACGTCATGCCATACGCGACGCCCAGTTCACGGGCCAACTCCATGAGTCGGCGGTCGTTTGTCCATAGCCGAGTTGGGGGCGTCATCGCCGTGGATGCCAGCAAGTGGGCGTCGATAAAGCCTATACCTCTGCCCATGAATCGGTGGCGCTCGATGAAGAACAGCACTTCATCGTGCGTAGCTACGAGTATCTTCGGCAATCTTCTGAGCAGTCTCATCATGATGGCGCGGTCGCGCATGTTGCCGCAAGCCAACTCTCCGATCACCATGGGATGGATCAGTAACTCCTGCTGATCAAGCATTGACACTAAGTGTGGGTCCTCGACTATCAGATGGTCTATCCAGACCGAGGTGTCAGCCAGGATCATGCAGGCTTACTCCGCCGCCGGGGCACGGGTTTCAACTGGGGCTGAGTCCCTCCGAGCTTGGCCAGTCGGCGGGCGCTCTCACGTTCGACCAGGGCGCGGAGGCCCTCTCGCACTAGGGCGGATTTGCCTTCGATGCCGGTCAGCCACCTAGCGTCCTCGAACAGCTCGTCGTCTATGTTCACGGTGGTTCTCACGTCGCACCTCCGTAGAGTACGTTTGATTGCATCATATTGTACATCATTTGGTGATAGAAATGGTGCTCTCGAGTCGTTCGTCGCATGTGTCTCTGGTGACCCTACTTCAGTGCGATCTTCGCGGCCTACACCAGATCGCCGGACCACAGCCGATTTGCGAATGTCGTGGCTGGGAGGATGTCTATGCCGTCCTCGGTACGGCGGGCGCGGGGTTCCAGGCAGACGACTATGCGGCGCTGGGTGTTTGGGTGCTCGTCGACCAGAGTGCGTAGGCCCTTGAGGTGGGTGCGGGTGATTCTGGCACTCGATTTGGCTTCGATAGCGATGTCGATGTCGCCTAGCAGGAAGTCAACTTCGATGCCGCTCGGCAGCCGCCAGTAGAATAGCTCGGCGTCCACGTCCATGTAGCTGACGAACGCGGACAGCTCGTGAAACACCCAGTTCTCGAACGCCTTGCCGTAAAGCTCAGAGCCGGGAGACAGTGCGCCCCGGCGCGCGAGCCTGTTTACGACACCCACGTCGGCAAAGTAGAACTTGGGCGTGCTAATCACCCTGCGCTTGCGCCTTCTGCGGTATGCGGGAAGCCACTTTCCCAGCAGAGTGTCTTCCAGGATGCCGAAGTAGCCTTTGGCCGTGGGGTTCGACACGCCGCACTCCCGCGCGATGTTCGAGAAGTTGACCATCTCGCCGTCCCTCAGCGCGGCGGCGTCCAAGAAGTCCGCGAACGCCGGCAGGTTGCGCACCAGACCCTCAGCCGCAATCTCTTCTCTGAGGTAGTCAGCGACATAGGCGTCCAGCATCCGCCTGGGTCGGCTGGCCTCGTACATCCTCGGAAGATAGCCGTGGTTGAGCATCCGGTCGAGGTCGAAGTCGCTTCCAAGCTCGCCTGCCGTCAGGCCGCTCAGCTCGTACCGGAGCGCGCGTCCCCCCAGAAGGTTCGCGGCACCGTGCCGCACCTTCCTCGCGCTAGACCCGCACAGCGCGAAGTGTAGCCCTCTGTTCTCCATGAGCCAGTGGACTTCGTCCAATAGCGCGGGAACCTTCTGGACCTCGTCAATCACGATCTGGCGTGCGGTGTCGGCTCCTTCGGCTTCGATTTCTTGCCTGAGCAGCTCAGGGCGCGTAACGTAGCGTCGGAGCTCGTCGCTTTTGAGCAGGTCGATCCGGCGCGCGTCCGGGTACCGCTGCCTTAGCAGCGTACTCTTGCCCACTTGGCGCGGTCCCCAAAGGAAGAAGGTCTCGGTTCCGGGCGGTGGCAGGTGGAGTAATCGTGTAAGCATGCACTTAGTATACCATGATAATCTAAAGTGATAGTTTAAATTATCATGATAATCTAAAGTGGTGGTTTAAATTATCACATATATTCCCACAAGCTCGGGGCCGAGAGAGTATAATGTGGGGCGATACACTCCGGCGATTGAAGTTCGCTGGGCAGACAACAGGAGGAAACGGAATGACATTGAATATATCGGTTATCTCAGGCAGTGGGGAAGCTGACACAGAGCTTATCGAGGAGCAGATCCATGGACTGGACTACGAGCTCGAAAAGTTCGCGTGTGCCAGCGACGGCGAGACCATCGAGGCC
>JAKZVY010000007.1:0-7662 GCA_047515825.1 Dehalococcoidia bacterium | reverse complement strand
AGAAACGCGTTTATCTATGGGCGGTTTTGTAATAGCATCAGAATTGCCAACCTGGGGGGACTTGACTCGTCAACGCATCGTGGCTCCTCATTACGCATGCCGCAAGTCTCTTGGGTTGGCTTTTCTTTGCCCGGAGTGAGTCAGCCGGATAGAAGGCTGGCCCATTCGAGGCGATCGGCGGGTTGAGTACTCCTCGAATCTAACTCATCGCAGATTTCCCGCAGAAAGGTCACACGCCACTTCTCGTCCAAGAGCATGAAAGAGCTGCGGGGCAACGATTGGATTGAGATCTGATAAATGTTGCTCGCCTGAGCCCACTCCTCGCCAATGCGCCTAGTGATTGCATCGCTATCTTCCAGGGCGAGAGCAGGAGCGGCGAAGAGGATGTTCCCGACACCGCTAGAGCGTGCTTTGGAGACTGTGGCTTCCAGTTCCACAAGTTTGAGTTCGTTTCCCTTTACCTCCACCGCCAGCACTATCGAATCATCCGGTCCGTAGCACAGCACATCACCCGGAGAGCCAGTTGCCGAGTCCGGCTCATTCACGCCTAGGCCGGTGACTTCAGAGAATATCAAGAAGGCTCTACCAATGGTGCGCATTAGCGCGGTCGCGACAATCTGCGGTCTCAAGCCTCCGTGAGAGGTTTCCAAGAACCGGTCCACCAGAGCGGACAGTTGGTCAAGGCTTACCCGCAACGGTACAGGGTAATCGACCTCCTGCTGTCTTAGCCTGCGGGCAATACTGTAAAGACACCTATCCAGCGTATCGGAGACGTCCGACTCATCGGACGTACTTTCCAGTTCGGTGAGGGTTTTCACCAGAGCATCCCATTCACTCCGGTTTCTCAGGCTGCCGGTGTTTTCATCAAGCCTTCGTCTTCTCAAGGGGTTGCTGACGTATGGATCAGTGCTTGTTCCCAGAACGCTGTGATTGCGCTGAACCCATGGGACGACAAATTTCGTGCAGAAGCTTCTTGGGTCCCACCTGCCCGTACTCTCAGCTTCGGGATCTGCCGACCCAATCTGCAGACAGAGTATGACACGAGTGGGATTGGCGGATTTGCCGAGCATCTGAGTAACGAAGGCGTATCGGATGCTGTTGACGGAGGAGTTCACAAACCTGTCTATTTCCGGATCATCCTCATCAGAGGGCTCAGACAGAATCGCTTTCCACTTCTCATCCAACCACTCGTTCAACTCGTCGTCGTTCATGGGTCGAAGTTCACCCAAATGGATTCCTGCCGGGGTTGCTGTACCGAGTTGGCGTTACGCTCCTCAGCATCAACGCGGCGCCATCCTCGATATAGACGGTCGTACAGGGGCGTACGATACCCTGACAGAACGGCCCGGCCCCGAATGGACGATAGAACTTCGGAGAGCTCGATATGATCGTAGTCGCTCATCTCATATTCGTATGCTGAGGTGTCTCCGCGGGCTGAATGTACATACGGGGGATCGAGATAGAAAACGGTATCACTGGAGTCGTAGCGCAGTATGACATCCAGCGCCGGAGAGTTTTCGATCTGAACGCGCTGCAGTCGCTGGGTGATCTCAGCAAGACCATCGATGGAACCCAGCCAACGGGATACGGCACCAGCCATCCCAGCGCGAGACGTCAAAACGCAGTGGGCCCACCGCCCCTCGCTACTGGTCTGCGCCAAGCCTGTCCTGGTCTGCCGTGCACGGACGAAGAATCGCCTAGCACGTTCGAGGTCCGACAAGCCGGGTTCGCGTACACACGCGCGGGCGAGCTCCTCCCTGGAAAACGGTGTGAGTCCAATTGCCTTGATTAACTCAGCGCTCTGGTCTCGAAGCATCTCGAAGAAGTTGACTAGCTCCGAGTCGATGTCGTTATAGGTTTCCACCGGGGCGGGCGGAAGATTTATGAGCACCGCGGCGGAGCCTCCAAACACATCACAGAAGTGCTTTGAGTCCTGGGGGATCAGTGGCAGTATGAAATCCAGATGGCTGAATTTGCCGCCGTACCAGCCGAACGCGATGAGGCGCCTGCGACGGCGGGCAATTCGACGGGCAATACGGCGCCCTGTCCCTGTCGAGTTCACTGTTGGAAATGCTTGGCGCATCCAGGCTAAATCCCCCTAACATCCAACTATGCCTAGAACCCATGACTTGAACGCATATACTAAGCATTCGCCTGCATCATTGTCAAGTCGTCAGCGGCGTGTTCGGATGCCGACACTCTTACTCTTCGTCCCAGGTTGTCTGGACGTTGGGGGTCGGGTGTATGCCGTAGATCAGGGCGGGTGTGTCGGTATTGTTGGCAAAGCCGTGCTTGACGCCAGGCGGCGCTAGGACGAACTGACCGGCGGTTACCGGGTGGGTTTCGTCTCCGATGTGTGCCTCCAGGTCTCCGGCAGCTATCAGAATCGCCTCCTCAGTGGGGTGTGAGTGAAGGGGCGGTGAGGAGCCGGGCTCCATCACTACTTCGGCGATGGAGAGCTGCGTCGAGCCGCGTGTGCCATCTACGACGGACCACCGTTTGAAGCCGGGATACATCTCGGCCATCTCGACGGCCGACTTGTCCAGTATGGGCATCTGACCCTCCTTTGTGGATCGGGGGTTGGCAGGTACTTTATCACGATAGGGCTGGGATGTGGGGGAGATTTCATCGGCGGAATCCGGTCTGAATTTCTAGCAGGGCAATCGCGCCATAGTCGTGCTCAGTTTTCGGTGGAACCCCCACCGCTCCCCTCTGGATTCTGGCCTTCGCCGGAATGACGATTGACGGAAGTGCCCCTGAATTGCCAGGTTATTCTATTGCCTTGTTTTGAGAAAAGTATTAGCTTTGTCATATCATATCTACCGAACGAGGGTTTCCCTATGCGCCGGTCGAGCAGACCACTGCCCCAGCAGATTGACAAGCCCCTGGACGAGTTCCTGAGCGTCCACATGCCCCCATCGTCGAGCCAGGTGCCTCCGCTGTACCGCGAAACCACCAAGTGCATCTCGTACATGTGCGTTTACGCCTATGGGTGCGCCGAGCGTACCGAGCGTCCGGCGCAGGTGCTCATGCGGCGGTGTATGCGATACATGCCGGAGCGTCTGAGAGTGGTGCCGAAGGTCTCGGAGTTCGCGCTGGACCTGCTGGCCAAGCAGCGGCAGGCCGGTGTGGAGCACGGGCAGGAGACGGCGGCGATCCTCGACGAGTACCGTCCTGACGGTCCGTTGAGGAGAGTGGCGTAGCAGGGCAATCGAACTGTACTCGGAGCCAGTTCTGACAGAGGCTCCCACCCCACCCCTCTGGACTCCGGCCTTCGCCGGAGTGACGAATGGCCAAGTGCCGCGACTAGCGGCCTCCGGCCACCGCGGGAACGATGCTTATCTCGTCGCCGTCACCGGTGGCCGAGTCGATCCCCTCCAGGAAGCGCACGTCCTCGCCGTTGACGTATACGTTGACGAAGTTGCGCAGATTCCCGTTCTCGTCGCACAGACGCTCCTTGATGCCGGGGAACTGGCTCTCCATGGAGTCGATGATCTCCCTGAGCGTCGCGCCGTTGGTATCCACCTTGTCCTGACCGTCAGTTACGCGGCGGAGAGGGGTTGGTATCCTCACCGTAATGGCCATGTGTGCCGGACCTCCGAAAATCTTCAGTAGAGTAAACTGTAAACGGTTTTGTGGCTCTTGCCTACATTGGGGAAAGGGACTGTCTGCTCAGCCCTCGATGACATCTCCGCTGACCGAGTCGACACGGACGCCGGTGCTTATGACCCATTCGAGGCCATCGGTTATCTCGTCCTCGGAGCCTTCGAGCTCGAGGACGACCCAGCCCATCTCCTCCCGCACGTCGGCGCGCCGGATGTTGGTCACGACCTTGTAGCGGTGGCCGAGCTCGTAGATGACCGGCTCGGTGATCAACTGAGTGGGGAAGGTGAACTTGACTCGTCGCCTGGCCATATCGCGTCTGCCTCTCGTCTGCCGTACCTACCTGGCCGCCATCGCTTCTTCAAACGAGCCATAGGTTGGTGCTATCCGCACGGTTTCGACGACGGACTCGACAACCTCCAGGGTCTTCAGACCGTTGCCGGTGACGTAGGCCACCGTGAGGTCGTCTGAGCCGATGGTCCCGTCTTCGACGAGGCGCTTCAGGCCGGATATGACAACCCCGCCCGCGGTCTCGGTGAATATGCCCTCAGTCTCGGCGAGCAGCTTGATGCCGTCCACAATCTCGTCTTCCAGCGCCACGACGCCTGAGCCCTCTGAGTCCCGGATCGTCCTGAGCGCGAACGGTCCGGAGGCGGGGTTACCGATGGCGAGCGACTTCGCGATGGTGTCGGGACGGACGGGGAGCACATCGGTGTCGCCGCGCTCGTACGCCTGGACGATTGGAGCGCATCCCTCGGCCTGCGCGATGTGCATTCGGGGGTCTGCCTCGTCGATCAGACCCACGTCGAGCATCTCGGTGAATCCCTTGTGTATCTTGGTAAACAGCTCGCCGGACGCGCCGGGGACGACGCAGTGGTCGGGGGCCTGCCAGCCAAGCTGCTCGGCGACCTCGTAGCCGAGCGTCTTACTGCCCTCGGCGTAGTAAGGGCGCATGTTTACGTTGACGAACGCCCAGCGGTGGTTGTCTGCCAGCTCGCTGCACAGTCGGTTGACCTGGTCGTAGGTGCCGTCCACGGCGATCAGTGTCGCGCCATAGACGCCGGCACTGACTACCTTGCCCTTCTCCAGGTTGGCGGGGAAGAAGACCATCGTCGGCACGCCGGCCTTGGCGCCGTGCGCCGCGACCGATCCCATGAGGTTGCCTGTGGACGCGCAGGCGAACGTGTCGAACTCGAACTCCAATGCCTTGGCCGCGGCGACCGATACGACCCTATCCTTGAAAGAGAACGTGGGGTTGACGCTGTCGTTCTTGATGTAGAGGTTGCTCAGTCCCAGTCGGCGGCCGAGGTTCTTCGCGTGGATAAGCGGGGTGAAGCCTGTCGCCATGTCCAGGGCGCGGTCGGCTTCGACGGGCAGAAAATCGTGATAGCGCCACATGGTGTTGGGCCCAGCGGCGATGCTCTCGCGGCTGACCGCCTTGGAGATGCTGGCGTAGTCGTACTCGACCTCCAGCGGGCCAAAGCAGAAGTCACACGCGTTGAGGGCTTCGACAGGGTATTGCCTGTCGCACCCGCGGCAGCGCAGACAGCTTACGTGGGACAAGTACGCAGTCCTCCATCGCCTGCCGGTGTCCTCTCCACGCTGGAGCCGCCGTCAAAGCACAGCGGGACGACGGATCGGAAGCGAGGGGAAACCGGCGTCAGCCTGCTTCACTACAAGAAGGGATATGACATCGGAATCGTAGCAACGGATGAATCGCGTTGTCAAGAAAATGGGCTTGCCATACAATGGAGACCAATTAAGCCCGAACCGAAGATACGCTTGGCGTGTCGAGAATCCGATCAAATATACTGAAGAGGTGACTCAAATGGATGAGTATAGTGTCCGTCTTCAGGAGCCGTTGCAAAGTGACCTCAGCGTAGAAAAGAAGGATGAGCTTATAGTTCGATGTCTCCTAGAGAAAGCCGGATCTCAAGTTGAGTATGACCGAGACGAAGTCGACCTCAAGGCTTCGTGCGATGGAAAAACCACGCGTATTGAAGTGAAGGGGACTAAGGCAAAAGACATTGCATGGAACAAGCTGAAGGTGTCTAGCCTAAAGTCATACAAGGCGCTGAAGAGCGGAAGCGCGTCGATGTATCGTGTGGTAGATGTGGAAAGTAAGAATCCAAAGATATACGTTCTAGAGCATGGGCGAGATTTTCGTCTGGAACCTGAACCCAGGTGGTCGGTAAAACCTGCCAATTCCAGGGATCAGGACAGATACCCTCTTAGAGGTATACCTTATCGGTATGACCGCCCGTCCGATCCTCCCATTCCCCTTGAGGAATGGGAAGTGAAGTTTCTTGAAAAATGGGACGCACGACTGAATGTTAGTTCTTGACACCCAAGCCCTATGACCCAGACCCACGTCGTCACCGGAGCTTCGGGCTATACGGGGAGGTACATCACGCGGCGTCTGCTGGACGGCGGCGCGGAGGTCCGTTCGCTGACTGGGCACCCGGAGCGTCCCAGCCCGTTCGACCGCCGTGTCGAGACGTACCCGTACAGCTTCGAAGATCCAGACGCGCTCGCGTCCAGCCTCGAGGGCGCGGACACGCTATTCAACACGTACTGGATACGACTGGCCTACAAGGACATGACGCATGAGCGCGTCGTCGGACAGTTAAGAACGCTGTTCGCCGCCGCCAGAACAGCCGGAGTCCGGCGCGTCGTGCATCTCAGCATAACCAACGCGACTCTGGACTCGCCTCTGCCATACTTTCGGGGCAAGGCGATGGTGGAGGATGCGCTCATGTCCTCCGGGCTGTCTTACGCCATTCTCAGGCCCACCTTGATTTTCGGCAGGGAGGACATCCTGATCAACAACATCGCGTGGATGCTCAGGAAGTTTCCGGTGTTTCCGATACCCGGCTCCGGCGACTACAGGCTGCAGCCTATCTATGTCGATGACATAGCCAGGCTGGCCGTTGAGATGAGCGGCCGGGATGACGACTTGGCTATGGACGCTGTTGGCCCTGACGCTTTCACGTATGAGGACCTCGTTCGGCTCATTGGCCGGAAGACCGGCGCGTCCGCGAGACTGGTACACGTCCGCCCGTCCGTGGCCCTGTTCCTCGCCAGGCTGCTGGGGATTCTGGTGAGGGACATCGTGCTGAGCTGGGACGAGATTGAGGGTCTTTCCACTGACCTGCTCGTGTCGAAGTCGGGCGAGCCGCCTCCGGGTACAACCCGGCTGTCGGAGTGGCTGGACGATAACGCCGGGCTGCTTGGGAGCGAGTACGCGTCGGAGCTGGAGAGGCATTACAACCCCAAAAGCGGGTAAGGATAAGGAGGTCTTGAGATGAAAGTAGCCGCAGTCTTCGAAGACGGTACGGCGGGCGTTGTGGAGAGGCCGACTCCATCTCCGAAAGACGACAACGTACTCATCAAGATACACGTCGCGGCAACGTGTACGGAGTACAAATCATACCGCGATGGCACCAGGTGGGACTTTGAGCTGGGAGAGCCTGTTGCGGTGGACGGCCCAAACGTGGGCGACAGTTTCGGTCATGAAGCCGTCGGCGAGGTGGTCGAGGTGGCCAAGCCCGGACAGGTCGAAGTGGGCGACCGTGTCGTGGTCATGTGGTGGCGCGGATGCGGCGCCTGCCCCATGTGTGTCATCGGTGAGATTGCTCACTGCCGGAATCCCTCCGCAGGCGCACGGTCACCCAGGTACGCCCAGTACGTTCTGCAAAAGGACTGGCTCTGCTCACCGATCCCCGACGGGGTCAGCTACAAGCACGCGAGCGCGGGGCTGTGCGGCATGGGTCCGAGCTTCGAGGCGATGGACCTGATGCGGCTTGACGCATTCGATACGGTTCTCATCACCGGCCTGGGACCCGTGGGACTGGGCGGCGTGATCAACGCGAGCTATCGCGGCGCGCGCATCATCGCGGTCGAGAGCATCCCTTTCCGCGCCGAACTGGGCAGAGAGTTGGGCGCCGAGGTGGTGCTCGATCCGAGTGACGGCACAGTGCTCGAACAGATACTGGATCTCACGGACGGCGTCGGAGTTGACAAGGCGGTGGACTGCTCCGCCTCGGCCCAAGCGCAGAG
>JAKZVY010000006.1:0-13326 GCA_047515825.1 Dehalococcoidia bacterium | reverse complement strand
GGCTCTCGCAATTGCGCAAGTTCCGCTCGTGGTGGTCCTGCTGGCCGTCGTTCTCTACCTGCCGTACTATCTCGGATTCTCCAGCTCAGTGCAGGGCATAGGCGCGGTGGTCACTCCGACCCGGTACGTCCACATGCTGGTGGTGTGGGGCGTACCGATGGCGCTGGTCGCGCCATTCATCATCGGGAGCTTCTGGCAGAGCGTCGTCGGCCCCGACTGGCGGAGAATGACCGCGATCTCGGCATCGCTTGCGGTGATTCCGTTCGTCGTCTGGCTTCTCGTGCGGCTTCAGGCCGTGGGCCACGCGTCGAGTCCGACCGACCGGCTGATACATATCATTCCCTTCGCGCTGCTGATCGGGATGAGCGCATGGTCCGCCATTTATGAGACGAAGACGCGCGGTCCGTCTGGCCGGGCGTTCGTGCTCGCGCTGGCCACGCTGGCTCTGCTTCTCATCATGGGCCCCGAGCTCCTCTACGTGGACGACTTCTTCGGCGACGCCAACGAGCGGATGAACACGATATTCAAGCTGTACTACCAGGCCTGGGTGCTTCTTGCCGCCGTTTCCGGGTTCTCTCTATACTACTGGCTGCGGTCGCGCCGGACGGCGGTCGGCTGGCGGAAGTCTCTCCTAACCCTATGGGCCGCCGTGGCGGTGGCCTTGGTCATAGGCGGACTGTACTACCCGCCGGCGGCGTTGGTGACCAAGACGGCGAGCTTCAGCTCCGATCCAACGCTCGACGGACTCGCGTTCGTGGACCGCAGAAGTCCGGCGGAGTACAAGGCTATCGAGTTCGTGAGGAAGCGTCTTCCGCGCGACGCGGCAATCCTAGAGGCCGTGGGAGAGTGGTTCGACTCGGGACTCGTCTCACGCAGTACCGGAGTCCCTACCGTGTTCAACTGGCCCGGACACCAGGTGCAGTGGCGCGGCAATTCCGAGGTGTTCCATGGACGACAGCAGGACGTGGACGACATATACCAGACCCTCGACCCGTTGGAAGCCCAAAACCTGCTGGCCAAGTATGACGTAAATTATGTGTACATAGGCCCGCGTGAGAGATCGCAGTACGACGGCCCAGGACTGAACAAGTTCCCGGACTTCATGGATGTCGTCTTCCAGCAGGACGACGTTGCGATCTACGGGGTCCGTCGTTAATTGAAAGCCTGGACATGACAGAATCGTCAACTCAAGCTGAGCTGCCGTCCACCGGCAAGATGTGGGGGCTACCAAGCCTTCGCGGAGTCGTGCGACGCCTCGACCTGCGCCCATGGGAGGCGGCGAGTTACGCCGCTCTGCTCCTGATCGGGCTGTCGATGCGCTTGTGGGACCTCGGCTCGCGCGCCATGCACCACGACGAGAGTCTGCACGCGCTGTACTCGTGGAACCTGTTCACGGGAGATGGCTACCAGCACAACCCGATGATGCACGGCCCGTTCCAGTTCGAGGCGAACGCGGCCATGTTCTTCGTATTCGGAGACAGCGACGTTACCGCCCGCCTGTTGTACGCGGCAATGGGCACCATATTGATCGTGATGCCGCTTCTGCTGAGGTGGAAGCTCGGTCGCCTGGGCGCGCTGTTCAGCGCGGCGCTCCTGACGGCTTCCCCGACGATACTCTACTTCAGCCGGTTTGCCAGGAACGACATTCTGATGGCGGTCTGGACCTTGGGCCTGGTTATCTGCATGTGGCGCTACTTCGACGAGGGCCGCAGCCGCTATCTGTACGCGGCGGCCGCGCTGCTGGCGCTCGCTTTCAGTACCAAGGAGTCTTCCTACCTCGTCGTCGCGACGCTGGGGCTTTGGTCTTTCCTGCTGGCCGTCCAGCCGTACGTGAGTCGAGCACTCGAGTCTGTCGAGATACAGGGCGTCTCGCCTCCGGTGGCAGTGGGCCGTGTCCTGAAGGCCCTATTAGATCAGCTTCCAGGAGAAGGGTTCGACCTCCGCGCCCTGTCACGCCCCGCGGCCTTCATGGTGTTTCTGATTACGATTACGCTGCCTCAGTGGTCGGCCTTCGCTGCCATTCTCCAGGACAGCGCCCTGTTCGGCTGGACAAATCTCGTCCTCGCCGCGCCGGTGGGCAGCTTCAACATCGGCGCGCCGGTGGGCGGCGCCAACGCTATCGCGTTCCTGATAGTGGTCGGGACGCTCGGCGCGTCCATCTACTTCGGGTTCCGCTGGAACTGGTCTGTGTGGTGGAAGAGCGCCCTCATCTTCTACACGATCTGGACGCTGCTCTACTCGACCTTCCTGACCAACTTCTACGGCGGCATCAAGAGCGGCATATGGCAGGCGCTGGGCTACTGGGTGGTGCAGCAGGGCGAGGGACGCGGCGGTCAGCCCTGGTACTATTACTTCATCGTCACCTCAGTGTATGAGTTCCTGCCGTTCTTCGTCGGGGTAGTCGCGGCCATTTACTTCCTTGTCCGAAAGCGCGACAGGTTCAGCGCGTTCCTGGTGTTCTGGCCGCTGACGACGTTCCTCCTCTACACGGTCGCCAGTGAGAAGATGCCCTGGCTTCTGGTCAACATCGCTCTGCCGTTCATCCTGCTGGCCGCCAAGCTGCTGGCGGACGTGATTGAGCGCATCGAGTGGCGCAGGCTGTTCGACAACGGGGGCTATCTTCTCATTCCGGGTGTACCGCTGTTCATGATACTGCTGTGGAACCTCGCCATGAACACCGCGCCTGAATCCGACGCCTGGGGTGTGCTGCTTCCGGTGGTGACTGCCGTGGTCTTAGTCGCGATGGCCGGAGCGGGGGTCTACCTGTACCGACGGGTCGGACGCCGCAATCTGCTGAGCGTCTCGCTGCTGGGGATGACGGCGCTGCTTCTGGTTCTGACGGTCCGTGCAGGCGTAATAGCGTCTTACCAGAATGGCGACACGCCGATCGAGTTGATCGTCTACACCCAGACGTCTCCGGACGTAATCCGTGTGCTGGACAAGGTCGAAGAGGCCGTTGCATCCCGGAAGGATGTGGCCATCGACGGTACATCCGGCTTCTCATGGCCTTGGGCCTGGTATCTCAGGGACCGGCCCGGTATCGACTACGCCCCGCACAACGCGGCTTCGTTCAACGTGACTCCGAACGACGAGGTGATCATCGTCCACTCGGGCAGCCACGCTGCCGCGGAAAACAATCTCAGTAGCATGTACAGCCAGGGAGAGCGTATCAGGCACCGCTGGTGGTTCCCTGAGCACCTGTACCGCGGTCTGAGACCTATGACAGTCGTCAGGGCCGTATTCGACAGGTCGTCCTGGCGCTCCGCCGCGAGCTACTGGCTGAATCGAGAAGGTATCAGGCATCAAATTGGCAGTGAAGACTCGTATGCCTACTTCAGACTTGGCGCAGCGCCGGACGCCAAGTGAGCGTCAGCCTGAAAGTCCGATGAATATGCGGAATCTCCCATTCCTGCTCTGCGGAATTGCATTTGTGCTCACACTGGCGATGTTTATCATAGGCTGGACGGATCTCCGGGACTTGGTAGTGGAGTACGTCTTCCCGGCGTTTGTGATTTGGGCGCTTTTGACCTTCCTTATCGTCGTCCTGATGATCGTGCTGGCCTCTGTCACCCAGGACTCGACCTCCAGATGGATGACCCTCATCCTTTTGGCGGTCGTGCTGCTGATGGCCTCCGGCCTGAACATACTCAGCTTCGGAATCTTGGTGGCTCCATTTGGCATTGTCCTGCTGGCGGTGTCGCTCTTCTTTTTGCTCAAGAGCCGTCTGACGAAGCCCACGTCGAAATGAAGTACTGGATTGGCATAGGGTTCAGCGTCGTGCTGCTGGCGCTTTTTGTGACCACGGTGGACGTTCGGGAGATGCTGAATGTCCTCGGCGGTGCCAACTACTGGTTCCTGACGGGAGCTGTGGGCATGTACCTGGTGTCGGTCTATTTCCGCTCACTACGCTGGACCGTCATGCTGAGGCACCTGAAGCCGGTGGGAGCGGTTAGGCTGTACCCGGTGGTCGTTATTGGCTACATGGCCAACAATCTGCTTCCAATGCGTCTCGGCGAGTTGGTGCGGAGCTACTACGTGGGAGAGCGTGAGGGAATAAACAAGGCGTCGGCGCTGGCAACGGTGTTCGTGGAGAGGGTATTCGACGCTCTGACCCTGCTGTTCTTCATCGCAGTGATCGCGCCGTTCGTGTCAGTCTCCGGACTTGCCCAGTCATTCGCGGAAAGGACCGGCGTTCACTGGTCCGTGTTCATCCTCGGTTTCAGCCTCCCTTTCATCGGCATGTTTGGCGCGCTGATGCTGTTCGCGTTGTACCCTGACAGGACTCACGCCGTCGCGATCTTCATGGCACGGCCTCTTCCAGAGAGGTTGAGAACGCTGCTGGACTCGTTGATCGCCATGCTGCTTCACGGTCTCGCGCCGCTTCGCCGTCCGGGTACGCTTGCGGCGCTCTTTGCCCTCTCGATACCTATCTGGCTGGCTGAAGCTGCCGTATTCTGGATAATGGGGTTCCCGTTCGGGATACAAGACGCCCACGACGGGCCGGCTCAAATGGCGGTGACGATGGTGCTGGTAACGTCCGTCACGAACATCGGAGGCTCGGTGCCCGCCGCGCCGGGCGGACTCGGACTGTTCGAGATAATAGCCCGCGAGACTCTGGTGTTCAGTACGCCCGCCACGTTGGACAGGGCGGTCGCGGCGGCGTTCGCGGTTGTGGTACACGCCGCGATCCTGCTGCCTATGATCATTTTGGGGCAGGTGTTCCTCTGGGCGGGCCACGTTTCCCTGAGACGGCTTTCCAGAGAAAGTGTATAGTTTCTGACTGGGGAGACCATGCGAGTAGGAATCATCGGGGCCGGAGCCACCGGGCTGCCCGCCGCTTACGACATTCTCAAGGCGGGGCATGAGGCTGTCGTCTACGAGAGCGCGCCATTCATTGGGGGCCACGCCTCGACCTTCGACGTCGGCGGTCATCGTCTCGAACGCGGCTATCACCACTGGTTCACGTCCGATACTGACATCGTCGAGCTGCTCGAAGAGATCGGACTCGGCGGCACTATCCGATGGATAGATTCCACGGTCGGCACACTCTATGACGGGCGGATATACGACTTTGTGACGCCGTTCGACCTGCTGAAATTCAAACCTCTCAGCCTTCCCAATCGAATCCGACTCGGCCTGACGACCCTATACCTTCAGCGCCAGAAAGATTGGCAGAGGTACGAGAGTGTCACTGCGGAGGAGTGGCTCAGACGACATGGCGGGCAGGGAGTCTATGACGTCTTCTGGGAACCGATGCTCAGAGGCAAGTTCGGCGAGGACTACTATCGGCAGGTGACCATGGCCTGGGTCTGGGGGAAGATCAACACCAGGGTCAAGTCGAGAGGAAAGAGCATGGTGCGGGAGAAGCTGGGCTATCCGCTGGGCAGTTTCGGGATGGTGTTCGACACGCTCGCCGAGAAGATCCGTGAGCTGGGTGGAGAGGTGCATACCTCCGCGCCGGTAAATCGCATCATGATCGAAGATGGCCGGGCCGTTGGCCTGGAGATTCGGATTGCGGATGAAGGCGCCAGAGAGGAGAAGTTCGACGTTGTGCTCGCGACAACGCCGTCTCCGATATTCTCCAGGCTCGTTCCCCCAATGCCGGAGGAGTACCGGTCTCGGCTCGAAAGGGCGAGGTACATGTCCGCTGTCCTGATAGTGCTGGTTTTGGACAGGCCGCTATCTCACGTTTACTGGCTCAACGTTGCCGACAGGTCGATACCGTTCGTGGGAGTCATCGAGCATACCAACCTGATCGGACCCGAGCACTACGGCGGCAAGCACATCGTTTACCTGTCAAACTACCTGACGATGGACGATCCGCTATATCGGATGGGGCATGATGAGCTGTTGGATGAGTATCTGCCGCATCTGAAGAAGATAAACCCGGAGTTCGAGCTGGACTGGATCGAGACGAGCTACCATCACCGCGTCGACGGCGCCCAGCCGGTGATAGGCGTGGACTACTCCCGCCACATACCCGATCACCAGACTCCGTTCGAGGGCGTGTACCTGGCTAACACCACGCAGATCTACCCTGAGGACCGGGGCACGAACTACAGCGTGCGCATGGGCCGCCGGGTGGCTAAGGCCATCGTGGGCGAATCGTGAATCCGGTGTCCTAGCGTGACAGGAACTCTAGGCTCAGTCGATTGAACTCCGCGGCACGCTCCACGTGCGCCCAGTGGCCGCAGTTGCCGAAGACGTGAAGGTCGCACTTGGGTAGCTCTTTGGCCGCTCGGAGCGCGTGCTTGACCGGGATAATCTCGTCGTCAGCGCCCCAGAAGATCAGCGTTGGAACGTCGAGCCGCCTCAGCCTGCGCGTGAGGACGTATCGTCGACGCACTCCCCACAGGCCAATGTACACCCGCGTGATCTTCAGCCCGGCTTCCCTTGCGCCGGTCAGATGGTTCGTCCGGCGTAGCTCGTCCAGCAGGTCGCCGCTTGCGAGGCTCTTGTCGTAGAACGATTTCCTCAACCACATGCGCGTAGCGTCCCGTACTCCGCTGGTCATCAGCTCGCCGACGAAGGGCAGGGAAGCGAGGCGCAGAAACGGGGCAACTTCGCGGCCCAGCGCGGCGCTGGAAGACAGTATCAGCTTCGAGACGACTTCGGGATGGTGGAGCGCGGTCATCAGCGCGAGACCGCCGCCTATGGAGCTGCCGGCGAACGCGGCCCGCTCGTGTCCCAGCGCTTTCACCAGTGACCTGGTGAAGTTGATCATCGACGCGAGGCTGTAGGATAGTTCGTTCGGCTTCTCGGAGTCGCCGTGACCGGGCAGGTCCACCGCGTAGACGCGATGGCGCTCAGCGAGCGGGCCGATGTTCTCACGCCACGTGACCACGGACGCGCCTAACCCGTGCAGCAGGACGACGGGCGACCCCTGTCCTGCCTCCACGTAGTGGACGCGGATCCCGTTGATGGTGATGTGCCTGGATTCGCCGGGTAGTTTCATGTGCCGTCTTGCCGGTAATGATGCCGGAAACAGGGCGAGGGCGCAAACGCGGGTTCAGTGTCCGGGCACTTCGACTCCGCTCCACCCCGCTGCGCTCAGTGCGAACGGGATAGAGGAGGCTATACTCCGGCGAGGACTTCTTCAGCCACTTCTGCGCCGGATCCGGTGAACGTCAGGCCGGAGCCGTTGGCGCGGGCTACGACGTGGTCGCCCTCGACCAGCTCGCGGGCCAGTATCATCCTGGACAGCGGGTTCTCGACGGACTTCTGAACCAGGCGGCGCAGCGGCCTCGCGCCGTAAACCGGGTCGAAGCCCTCGCGGACCAGCCAGTCCATGGCCGAGTCGGTCAACTCGAAGGTCACTCCGTGATCGGCTAGGCGGCCCGCGACCTCGGCGATTATCGTGTCGACAACCTCCCTGAGCTGGTCCTCGGTCAGCGAGTCGAAGACTATGACCTCGTCGATGCGGTTCAGGAACTCCGGCTTGAACGCGCGCTTCAGTGCTTCCTCGATCGAGGCGCGGCGGCTCGCCTTCTCGTCCGCCGCTCCCAACTCTCTCAGAAAGCCGAACGGCTCGCGGCTTTCGAAGCCTGTGCCCAGGTTGCTGGTCATGATGATGAGGGTGTTGCGGAAGTCGACCGTTCTGCCGTGGCTGTCGGTCAGTCGACCGTCCTCCAGGATCTGGAGCAGTACGTTGAAGACGTCGGGATGCGCCTTTTCGATCTCGTCGAAGAGCACCACTCTGAATGGGCGTCTGCGAACTGCCTCGGTGAGCTGTCCACCTTCGTCGAAGCCGATGTATCCCGGCGGAGCGCCGATCAGACGGGACACGGTGTGCTTCTCCATGTACTCCGACATGTCCAGCCGGACCATGTTCTGCTCATCGTCGAACAGGAACTCGGCGAGCGCGCGGGCCAACGCGGTCTTGCCGACGCCGGTCGGTCCGAGGAATATAAAGCTGCCGATCGGCCTGTTGGGATCGCTCAGGGCGGCGCGGGCGCGCCGGATGGCGTCGGACACCGCCGACACGGCCTCGTCCTGCCCGACCACTCGCCTGTGTATCCGCTCCTCCATGTGAAGCAGTTTCTCAGCCTCGGTTTCGAGAAGGCGGTCCACGGGTATCCCCGTCCAGGTGGCGATCAGTCTTCCCACATGCTCGGCTGTCACCACCATTTCGGCGTCGTCCGAGCGGTCAGTCGAGCGGTCGCTATGCTCCTCTTCGAGCCGAAGACGCTCGGAGCGCAGCCGGGCGGCCTCTTCGTAGTCGGAGCGTTGTGACGCAGCGGCCTCCTCGTCTTCGAGGCGCTGGATGAGTCCCTCGGCCTCCACGACCTCCGACGGCTTCAACTGCGCATCCAGCCGCAGCTTGGACGCCGCTTCGTCGATCAGGTCCACCGCCTTGTCGGGCAGTGAGCGGTCGGAGATGTAGCGGTTGCTCAGCTTGACGGCGGCCTCGATGGCTTCGTCTTCGATCCTCACCTTGTGGTGCGCTTCGTACTTGGGACGCAGCCCCTTGAGCATCTCGACGGCGACCTCGGTATCCGGCTCCTCGATGAGGATGGGCTGGAAACGGCGCTCCAGCGCGGCATCTTTCTCTATGTGCCTGCGGTACTCGTCCTCGGTGGTCGCTCCCAGCGCCTGAAGCTCTCCCCGGGCTAAGGCGGGCTTCATCATGTTGGATGCGTCGACCGACCCCTCGGCGGCTCCGGCTCCGACCACCGTGTGCAGCTCGTCTATGAACAGGATGATCTCGCCCTCGGCCTGCCGTATCTCGTCCATGACGGATTTGAGGCGCTCTTCGAACTCGCCCCTGAACTTGGCTCCCGCCACCAACGCGCCCATATCGAGGGCGAGCACGCGGCGTTCCCGCAGCTCCTCTGGGGCGTTTTCCGAGACAATGCACTGCGCGAGACCTTCGGCGATGGCCGTCTTGCCCACGCCGGCGCCTCCGATCAGCACCGGGTTGTTCTTGGTGCGCCGGATGAGGGTCTGCATGACCCTTGATATCTCGGCGTCGCGCCCGATCACGGGGTCCAGCTTGCCCTGGGAGGCGAGTTGGGTGAGGTCTATGCTATATCGTTCGAGGGCGCGGTATCTGCTCTCGGCCCGCTGGTCGGTGACCCGGTGGCTGCCGCGCACTTTGTGGAGGGCCTGGTACACCTTTTCGGTGTTGACGCCGTACTCGCTCAGCACGCTGGCTACCGTGCCTTGCTGCTCCTGCGTAAGCGCGATGAGCAGGTGCTCGGCGCTGATGTACTCGTCGCCGAGACGGTCGGCCTCGGCCTTGGAGAGGGTTCCCTCGGCCCTGGGAGTCATGAATATCTGGTTGGTCGCGTTCGCCGGCCTGGGGGACTGCTCCAGCAGGCTGTGGAGCCTCGCGCGCATGGCGTCACGCGGAGCGCGGAGCTCGGCAAGCAGGTCGGCGGGAACACCCTCGTCCTGCCCTAGCAGGGCCATGAGGATGTGCTCGGCGTCCCATTGGTTGTGCCGGTAGCGGCGCACCATCTCCTGGGACTGCCGCAGGACTTCCTGTGCCTGTTCGGTAAAACTGTCGGGACGCAGCACCATCTTCCCGCCTCCGTTCCGCGTGCATTGGTTGCAGTTGCGTATTACGCAAGGTAGATGCATGCAATATAGCAAGAGAGTTGACATAAGTCAACTCACATAATATGGGATAGGAAATAAGGCGTTAGGTATAAGGCATTGTGGGGTGCTGGGGGTATGTCTGGTGGGAAAAGAGGTTATTATCTCGCGTAGGGCCGCATTCGTGTCGGATCATGGTGGGGCGATATGGCGGCCTGAGTTTTGGAGACCCCTTTTTTTTGATTTACCCGCACTTTCTGCACTATCTGCCCCGGTTCCAAAGCTGAGCGAGGGGCGGTCCAGCTTTGTGAGCGCTCCCAGCACTTTCTGCACTGTTTCTGCACTGCTTCTGCACTTTCTGCACTATCTGCCCCCACCTCTTTGGCTGGCCGCTGGGAGCAGCCGATGGCTTGGTTTGGGTGAGTGCGTCGTATTCGATCCGAGAACCATGAGTAGTATGGTATCTAGCATTCATGTTCGTGTCAAGGGCGCTCGACCTTACGGAAGTATCACAAAAGTGGTTGGTGATGGAACGGTGTACCCTGAATGCGAACACTTTGGCCTCACCTTACCACTTCTTCATCACACAAGATTCTTCACTCCGCTGCGCTGGGTTCAGAATGACAGCGAGAGGCCGGATTGGGGCAAATTTCCTCTCGACTGGACACGACCTAGACTGTTATTATAGCTGTGCCCCGATATGGAGGGACCGATGCCCCAGGAATCACCATCGGACTCCCAGGGGAAGACAAGCTCTAAGGGCGTGACCGCTCTGATCTGAGGGGTTGACTACGGGTAATTACGTGCAAGAATATCTTGCAGACCCTATGATAAGCGCGCGCCTTGTGGTAGGGTATCAACGGCGTGCGACGTGATGGCTTTTTAGACTCTCACTGACCACTGGTCAATGTTGTCAACCTGAAGGGGGGAGACACTTAGAATGCACAGGTCCAAATTCCTTCTGATCCTGGCTCTCTTGTTCGCGGTCACTCTGTCCGTGACTGTGGCCGAAGCACAGACACCGCCGCTTGGTGAGGGCACCGGCACGGCGGTCGTGTTCGACGACGCAGCGATGAGCGACGGCGTCCAAGTCTCCATGAGAGACGTAAGCCCTCCAGCCGAAGGCGGCCAGTACGTGGCATGGCTGGTCAACGACGCTACGGACGCCTTCATGAACATAGGCGTCCTTGATGTGGTGCTCAAGGCGGACCCCTCTACTGGGGAAGAGTTCACAGAAGTGAACGCAACCTTCGATAGCAGCTCGGATAGCTATACCGGCGAGAATCTGCTCGCGACATACAGCGGGTGGATCATCACGGTGGAGGCCGCGGGGTCGAATCCGAGCAGCCCATCGAGCCGCGGCGTGCGGTCTCACGTGATAGACCCCGGAGTGATGGGGCACATCAGGCACCTCGTGATTAGCTTCCCTCCGGGCGCGGACAACGGTATCCTCACAGATCTCAAAGAGCAGCTCGACATCGCAATAATGTACGCGAACATGGCGAAAGAGGCGGAAGACTTAGACGGTCTGAAGCTATACGCCAAGCAGGTAATCAACGTCGTCGAAGGCGAGGACGGCCCGAACTTCGACTCCTCGCTGTCCAACCCCGGGGACGGTAATGGAGTGCTGGCCCACGCACAGAATCGTGCACACGCGGGGTTCGCGGCGGGCGCGGCCGATGACGAGGTCCTCAGCGAACGGGCCGCGACCCTTGAAGCCGCGGGAACGAATGCGGAGAATTGGGCCAGCGGCGCCAGAGACTCCGTGCTTCGCGCACTCGACCAGACCGATATGGCGGTTGCCGTGACTATAATCGGGCCGGGTGGAGACTCGGTGATCAGCCTACTCGAAGCCGCTCGATACGGCTTCGACTCCAACGTGGATGGCATGATCGCCGCCGGCGGCAATGAGGGCGGCGCGGAGCAGGCATACCGTGAGGCCCAGCTAATGGCATCGCTGTCGGCCAACGTTGGTGCTCTCCCGGACCTGCCGACACCGACGCCGACAGCCACGCCGACGCCGACACCCACGCCGACAGCCACGTCGACGCCGACACCCACGCCGACTGCAACACCGACGCCGACACCCAGGCCGACCGCAACGCCGACACCTGTGCCGACCGCAACGCCGACGCCTGTGCCGACCGCAACGCCGACACCCACGCCGACACCCACGCCGACGCCGACACCCACGCCGACGCCTGTGCCTCAGCCGACGGCGCCCGGTCTGCCAGGGGTTGGTGACGAGTCGGTTTCCCTCGGGGCGAAGCTGGCGCTGATAGCATCCATCACTCTGCTGGCCATTGGCGGAGGAGTCATGATCATCAGCCGCCGACGGTCGAGGATGGGCGCATAGGCTTAGCCTAGCAAGGCGCAATCAATAGAACAGGCCCCGCAATGCGGGGCCTGTTCTATCTCTATACGCTGGGCCTAGTATATGTCGGAAGCCTACCCGCCTATGTGGTACATCTCCACTTTTTGGCGCGGTTCGTCGGTAAACATGGTCCTGATCTCAGAGTACCTGTCGTCCCTGACGGCCCACATCCCGCGAATGATCGATTCGAGTTCGTCATCGTCGGCTCCAGAGCGCAGCGGCATCCGCAGATCGGTGCCGGAAGCGGCGAACAGGCAGGTGACCAGCTCGCCCTCAGGTGACAGGCGCAGCCGGGTGCAGTCGCCGCAGAATGGCTTGGTCACCGAGGCTATGACACCCACTTCGCCGTCGCCGTCCTTGAAGCGATAGCGGAGCGCGACCTCTCCCGTGTAGTTGGCTTCGACGGGTTCCAGCGGCATTACGCTGTCTATTCGAGCGACGATCTCGTCGGCGGGGACGACGTCGTCCATGTTCCAGCCGTTCAGCGTGCCCACGTCCATGTACTCGATGAAACGGACTATGTGACCGCGGTCCTGCGCGAATCGGGCGAGGTCCACGATCGTGTGGTCGTTGACTCCCCTCTGGACGACGGCATTTATCTTGATCGGTCGAAGTCCCGCTCGTTCTGCGGCCTCGATGCCTTTCAGGACGCGCTCGGTTCCGAAGTTGCGTCCGTTCATCTGCCGGAACACCTTGTCGTCCAGCGAGTCCAGGCTTACGGTGATTCGCTGGAGACCCGCGTCCGCGAGTTTCTGGGCGAGCTGGGCCAGGAGGTATCCGTTGGTGGTCATGGTCAGGTCTTCGATTCCGGGGACCTCGGCGAGCATCGCGACCAGCTTGTCGATCTCAGCGCGTACCAGGGGTTCACCGCCGGTTATTCGCACCTTGACGACGCCCATCTTCACCAGAAGGCGTGCCAGCCGCGAAATCTCCTCGAAAGTCAGGAGAGAATCTCTTGGCAGGAACTTGTAACGCTCGCCGTATATCTCAGCGGGCATACAGTAAGGACAACGGAAGTTGCACCTGTCCGTCACGGAGATACGGAGGTCGCGCAGAGGTCTTCTGAACCTATCGAGGGGTGTGCCCGTGAGTACGTTTTGTTTTTGTGAGCTCATCGTGACTCTATTATACCGATACATGCAGGCACTTTCCGCTCTCACATACCAACGCTAATCTCTATAACCTAGCCTAATCTGCTGCTACCAGCAGGTCGGCGGTCAAGAAAGACGGCGTGGCTTGCGTTGACGCTTCTCGGGCCTCAGCCGCCGCAACCAGCGGGCTTACATGGCCTCCACGTCCGTTTAGCGACTCGGCCAAGCTGGCCGCGTCGTAATCTCTCAGGTTGATAGCCGCGTTAAGGTCGCGCTCACACTCATAGCCGCACTCGCACCGGAACACTCTGTCCGCCAGTGTGA
>JAKZVY010000005.1:0-4887 GCA_047515825.1 Dehalococcoidia bacterium | reverse complement strand
GGTCTCTTCGGAGGCGTGGCGCGGATCGCCCTCGTTGTAGGTATAGACCACGTCGTGGGCCGTTACCTCTCCGAACCCCTGGTGGAAGTGGTTGCCTTGCTTGACGGTCCAGTCGATATAGCTGAAGTCGTCCGCGAAGTTCCAGTCTTCGACCACTTTGCCGCGATAGGCGGGGAGGCCGTTGGCATCCTTGCCGCCGTGCAGCAGCGTCTCGGTCACGTTCATCAGCGTGGCCCAGTAGCACACGCCGCCGCAGTTGGAGGTCCAGCCGCTAACCGACGGCATGGGGCCCTGGAGGATGACCACGACCTCGCCTTCGGAGCCACCGACCATAACTTCCTTGACGACCTCTTTCTCTACGACGACAGTCCCACCCGGTACCTCGACGGTCCTGACGACCTCTTTCTCCACCACGACGGTCTCGCCGGGCACCTGCACCTCTTTGACCACCTCTACGGTGACGGTCTCACCCGGCACCTCGACGGTCTCCGTTACCACTTTCTCAACTACCACGGTTTCGCCCGGGACCTGAACAGTCTTGACGACCTCTTTTTCGACCACGACGGTCTCGCCCGGGACCTGTACTTCTTTGACCACCTCTATGGTGACGGTCTCACCCGGTACCTCAATGGTCTTGACTACTTCCTTCTCAACCACCACGGTCTGGCCGGGGACTTCGACAGTCTCTCCGCGGCAAGCTCCGGCGACAACCAGGAGCATTGCGGCTGATATGGCGACGACTAACCAATAAAGTGAAATAGTCTTACGCATCTCGTTTCCTCCCTTGCAGCGACTCTTAAGCACGTCCGCCAGTGTGCGGGTGCATACTCACGCACGGAGCGGAGTGACGCCCTTTTATCACGTGCGCGCCTCCGTGTCAAGCTGTGCGATGGACCCCAAATCCACCACCTGAACCGAACTCACGACCGGATTCTGTAGCTAATTCAGCCTTGAACACGAGTACTTTCCCTTCACCCCAGCAGGTGAAAGGACGAGTTGTCGAAAATGACCAATTTAGCTACGAAACTCACCCGCATCATCAATTAGGTGGTGGATTTGGGTGGACTGGATGCCGTGCCAGTTTAGCAACTGTGTTGAAAGTCAGTCTGGTGGTTGGGCCGAGGGCGTGCTCACGCGCCGCCCTATGGACTCCCGCCCCGTACCGGAGTACGGGACATGTCTGCGCCGGAATGACGAAGTGCACTTCACGGACAATGAGAAAGCCCTATGACTGGCGCTTGGACCCTCGTCAGGGTGTCGTGCGGACGGACCAACGGTGGGTCACGCTATGGCGGTTTGACAAGACGAAGAAGCTTTTTGAAATTACCTGCCCCTCGGGCCCCTTGGGCCCCTTGGGCCCCCGTCAAAGCTGTGGGGAGTTCGGCGCAGCTTTGAGCTCGGGGGCCCCTTCAAGGAATCATTCCTGCCCCTTTCTGCCCCTTGGGCCCCGTCGGCGAGGCCACCGCTGAGAACTTGCCGGTGTCCGCAGACGGCGCGATTGAGGAGTCCGGAGAGCTTCACCTCGAAGTCGAAGCTGAAAAGGTCGTAGAACATGGTCTACTGCACCTTTGGGTTGAGGTTGGATCTGGATGATGAACGTACTGGACAGCATAATACTTGGGAACTGGAGTTCTTGTCAAGGGGTGATGCAATTCGATTGCCCTGACCAATCTCAGGGCCTTTCCGAAGTTGGCGTCACTACGAAAGGGACACACCCCACCGCCCACCTGGATTCCCGCGCAAGCGGGAATGACGGCGTGTGGTTTTCGGGACAATGGAAAGGCCCTACCCCAATCTCAGGGCGACCCGAAGAGTGAACCTGGCACTGCTGAAGCAAGAGTCAGCTATATCGGTGTTTGAAAGTGAGTCCACGTGCATGTAAACTCGCGTTACCGGAAGTGACGGCATCAGCATCATGTTCGAATCAGCTCTCAGCAAGAAGCGCACGGTGGGCGTCTGCCTGCTGGTCGTGCTCCTGACCCTGTTCCTGATCTTCAACCGTATCCCCAAGCTGGACACGGTGCGAGCCGACCTGACCGCGGCGACCGCGACCGGGCAGCAGTGCTTCCAGGGGTTCTGTGTGGAGACGCGCCCGGACACCCCGCTGCTCACGCGCTGGTGGGACACGTCGGTTACCTACCTCAGGCTCGTTGCTCTGGGTATGACGTTCGCGTTTCTCGTGGCCGGAGTTACCGAGGCGTTCCTGTTCCCGAGTGGTCACAACAGGGGATTGTCAGCCGGGGGCCTGCGCGGCTCCCTCAAAGGTCTGATAGTCGGGCCCGCCATGAACCTCTGTTCCGCGTGCATAGTTCCCATCTCCGCCGCCTTTCGGAGGAGGGGAGCAAGCATCGAGACCACGCTCGCAATCGTTCATGGCTCTTCGACGCTGAATCTGCCCGCCATCATCATGGCGGCCATGGTGTTCTCGCCGATGATCGGCGGCACTCGAATCGCCGTCAGCCTGGTGGGAGCGCTGCTGATCGGCCCCCTGGTCGCGGCGGTCGTTGGCGAACGGAGCAGGGCGCCGGTGGGGTTCCAAGTGGACGTGGATCCAGCGGCTCGCGCCCATTCAACGTGGACAACCGCCATCTGGGAAGGATTGCGAGACTGGCTGAGAACAAGCCTGGGTTATTTGATCAAGCTCGGCCCCGTGATGGTGCTGGCCGGATTCGCCAGCGCGCTTGTTCTCCAATGGGTCAGTCCTGACACCGTCTCCAGGTTTCTTGGGGACAATCTGACAGGTATCGCGGTTGCGGCGACCCTGGGGGTACTGATCAACGTCCCTCTTCTGTTCGAGATTCCGCTGGTAGCCGCGCTTCTGCTGGTCGGCATGGGGGCTGGTCCAGCGGCGACCCTGCTGTTCACCGCCGCGGCCGGCGGTCCGGTAACTTTCTGGGGACTGGCTAAGTTGCTGCCGAGAAAGGCTGTAGCCACCCTGGTCACGGCGACATGGGTCCTTGGAACGATCGGCGGGCTGGCTGTACTGGTGATAGAGCCGCTGATCAAGGAAGATGGGCTGGGAGGTGGCACTGTCGCCGCTTCCACGAGTACGCGTTTCGAGGCGCCTTTACCAAGTATGCGTCCCACGCCGGCAGTTGGCCGATCGCGCGACTCGACGGTCTCCGAACGGCCTGCTGCGGCTATGCGACAAGAGAATTTCACCCCCGGCGTACCCGGCGTCATAGATAGCGAGCCTGTGGACGGTATAACCCCCTTCACGAACATCGCTCCTTGGGCGCTGTCTGAAGGGCCGGGCCTACTGAATTACCATCCCGCGGCCGTGGTGTTCGACTTCGACAGAGACGGCGACCTGGATTTCTTCCTCACGTCCGAGGTTGAGCGAGCCAACTTCCTTTACCGCAACGAGGGTGACGGAACTTTCAGCAACGTCTCCACCGAGGCCGGGGTCGCAGCGATCGACAGCAACAGCAGTGGCGCTGTCGCCTGCGACATAGATAATGATGGGTTCCAAGACCTGTATGTTGGGTCACGCGGCCTCGCCTACTTGGGAGGGCTCCAGCTCGGGGATGGATTGGACTTCAGGTCCGCGCTGGGAGATACGCCCTCCAGCATTCTGGACCGAGAGGCAATAACGGACCGGTTGTTCCTCAACAATCGGGACGGAACGTTCAGGGACATTACCGAGATGGCTTTCGGCGACGACCTGAATCTGCGCTCCGCAAGCAGCATCGCCTGTGCGGACGTGGACAACGATGGTTGGCTGGACATATATGTTGGCAACTTCACTGACATGGACTTCCACGGCTTGGACCACCCATCACATCACGGACACTTCAACCTGCTCTACCACAACAACGGAGACCTCACGTTTCGGGAGACTTCCGAAGCCGCCGGAGTCAGAGGAGGGCAGGTCAAGTTGCTCGATCCGGAGGGAAGGCCCGTCGTGTTCACGGATCCCGACACCGGAGCTGAGTTCCAGGGTTACGATCCCACCAGGATGGACCGCCTCGGAAATCGTATCGGCGATCCGACAGGCAGGACGCTCGCGGTGCTGTTTTTCGACTATGACACTGACGGGGATCAGGACCTGTGGGTGGCGGACGACGGCGACCGGTTGCACCTGTACAGGAACGACTCGTCAACAGGCGACATCCGGTTCACCCCCGTCGCCGATGACGTTGGCGTAAACGCGGTGGGCAACTGGATGGGGTTTGCTGTGGGCGACTATGACGGGGACCACGACCTCGACGTATTTGTGACGAATCAGGGTTCCAACATGCGCCTGCATCCTCCAAAGGAACAGATCGGCGGCGATTGTAGATACGCGGACCGCTTTAACTGGGGTACCTGCATGCACTACTTGCTCCGAAATGATGGGACGACCGACACGCCGGATCGCGGCATCCTCGGTGTCTTCCAGGATGTGGCGCTATCGACGGTTGTGGTGCCAAGTCCGATCATGCCCCCGCTCGCCCTGAATGAGGCCAACATCGACCCAGGCTGGCCGGTCCCGACCGGCCTGGGCGCGTACGAGTTTGGATATGGGACCTCGTTCTTCGACTTCGACAACGACGGGCATCAGGACCTATACTGGCTCGGCTCAGAGGTCAACCGAGGAGAGGGGCCGGGCGGAGAGATTATCGAGTCCCCCGGGCGGATGCTGCGCGGCGACGGGAGCGGCGGATTCGAGGACATCACGGTCCGTGCGCGGCTTCTCGACATCGTTGGAGTGGACTACTCCATCCTCGACCCTGCGGACCCCGAATTCAACGCCGTCCGTCAGAGGATCAGTCCAAGTATGCATGAAAATGGCAAAGGCCTTGCTCACGGCGACATCAGCGGAGACGGTTATGTCGATCTGATCGGTACCAACAGCAGCGGTCCGGTCTGGGTCAAGCCTGGCGTGTCGGCACGACCGGCGGAAGG
>JAKZVY010000004.1:0-22190 GCA_047515825.1 Dehalococcoidia bacterium | reverse complement strand
AGCCAGAGCTTGAAGGCGTTCTTCGATTTCGCCAATTCGCTTGAAGGGGTCAACCAGTTCGGCGAACTCTTCAGCCAAGTCCCAAGCCGTAACGATTCCTTGAAGCCTCTTGTCTAGCCCAATCACCAAGACTACATCGTTCTTGCTCAACTCTCCTACAACTGACATCAGGTCATCGTGGCTCTGGGCGAAGGACACGTCCTTGTCAATACAATCACCAACAGTAGTAGGGTCGTCGTTTATTAGTGCCTTCGCCATCGATTGGAACGATACAATCCCTTTGATGTCTTGTTGCCTGGGTCTCTTCTGGTTGGCTACCACCAGTTGAGAATATTTGCTCAGTAGCATCGTGGTATAGGCTGTCTGGATCGAGGCGTTTGGAGACACGCACTCGACATCAGTTTTTGCTGATGCCAGTTCTGATACGCTGAAGGTAGGCTCGGGCAGACTACTGTCGTCATCCTCTGAGTCCTGTGAAAGAGGGTCGAAGCCGTCTGAGTTCGGCGTTTCTACCTCAGAGATGTCTTGGGGCGTCGTGGCCCCGTCTGAGGGCATAAGCGAGAAACGAATGCGAGGTTTTCTGAGCGGCATCTCTGCGCTGATGGGAGGATTGGCTACCAATCCAAGCTCTTGCAGCGTAGTGTTGATCTCCTCAATGGCCGTAGCTCTTCGCCTAACGTACCCAAAGGCACTAAGCACGTTCTGACCCATCCTGTGTTGATGGCGCCCAGACTTCAATTCGGTCTGGATGTCCTCTTAGTACTCTCGCCCTGTCATGACCGCTCCTCGTCTTCCTAAACGGTGTTCAACTCGCCCTTGTCGGGTGCCACCTTATCCTCAGGATGTCGTCAGTGATCCGCCACCGCGATCTTCCTAGGATAACGGAAAGTGGTCGGTCCGCCCCCGCCTCAGATATTAAACTGCGGGTCGCTGTAGTCGTGGAGCTTGTTGTATATCTGGATGCGCCAGCGCTGGGTGTCGGCGACCATCAGCCTGGAGTTGCGGCTGTCGAACGCGACCGCGGAGGGTAGGGCGAAGCGCCACTCGGGTTCGAGCGTGTACACGCGACGGCGCGCCTTGTAAACGTCCGGGTTTGAGCGGACGTAGGCCACCTGCCACTTCGACAGCTCCTGCGCGTCTCCGATGAACGTGGTGATGTACTCCCCGTCGGCGGTGTATGCCTGGGCCCTGTGGTTGGCCCAGTCGCACACGTAGATATCGCCGTCCGGGTCCACGGCGACGTCCGAGGGGTGATCGAACTCGTGGTCGCCGGAGCCTTGACTGCCAAGCTCGAATATGAACCCGCCCTCGGAGTCGAATTTCTGAATGCGGTGATTCAGGTGGTCAGCGACGTAGATGCAGCCGTCGGTGTCGGTCGTTATGCCCCAGGGTGAATTGAACTGTCCCGGCTCTGATCCTATGCTGCCCCACTCGGACAGGTAGCGACCCTCGCGGGTGAGCCTCTGGACCCTGTGGTTGATGGTATCGACGACCAGCAGGTTGTCGTCCTCGTCGATGGCGATGCCCGACGGTCTTCTGAACTGTCCGCTGCCGTCTCCCGATGAGCCGAACGAGCGGACGAAGTCCCCGCTCTCGCTGAATACGGACACACGATCGGTCCATGCGTCGGTGACGTAGATGTTGTGGTCCGAGTCCAGCGCGATGCCGGAGGTCCACATTAGCTGTCCGGGGCCTTCGCCCGACTCTCCAATGCGCTGGATTAGCTCTTCCTCGCCGGGATAGAGTCCGACTGTGTACCTCGTTATCCCCCGGCCACCGCCAAGAGCGGACACGATGGCATACACATCGTTATCCCGGCCGAAGGCGAGAGCCAGTGGGCCCATCACCTGGTCGCGGCCACCCACTACGTGGCTGAAGTCGTAAACTCGTTCTCCTACTATTTTGGTGAGCATCATTGTGTCGATTCCTGGCCTTTGGACTGCCGAGCGGCGGCTACGCGAACTGGTACTCTCTTGTGGCGACGATGAGCTGGAGCAGTTCGGCCACACGCTGGGCCGACTCAGCCTCGTTAGCCTCGTCCCATGTGAACTCTCCGTGAGCCGAGGCGTGGTCTATCAACTCGGCGCGGGTGTCGTCCCTGACCACTACCGGACCGAGCAGGTCGAGACATGTATCGACCGCAGACTCAGGTGACGTCCCGGAGGACTTGACGCGCTCGATAATGTCGCTGACCCCGGGACGGTCGATCTCGCTGACCATGTCGGCGACGAAATTGGCGCGTTTCATTAGCGATCCGCTGTTTATCCACTCGATGCCCGAGTGCCAGCCCTCGACGCTCGGCGGGTTGAGCAGCTCCTGTCCCATGTACGTGATGTGGTTGGAGCAGTCGAACACCTCGGGGCCGGGTAGGTCAGCGCCTCCGACCATTCTGAGCGTGCCGATGACCACCTCGGTCGGGTTCTTCACCTTGGTGAACTGCGCGTCCTTGAAGAAGTCGGAGTTGAACAGCACACGCATCGTGTGGCGCATGTCGAACTCGGACTCGGTAAGCGCGTTTGCTATGACCTCGATGGCCGCCGGGTCGCGCGGCGGGGTCACCTGCCATGCGGGCACCTGCACCTCGTCGGCGACGAAGAAGCTGTACAGGTGTCGTGCGATGAACGTCGCGGTCGCGGGCTGAGCCAGGACGATGTCTATTATGTCTTCACCGTTGAAGTTTCCCTTATGGCCGAGGAATGTCTTCTCGCCCTCGTCGTGGTCGTCGGGCCGGTATTCGAAGTACCAGTCCCAGCGTCCCATGTGGAACCTGGGGAGCTTGGGAGTCATGGTCCAGCCGGTGAACGCGCGGGAGCACTCGTAGACGTCCTCCTCGGTGTAGTTGCCGACGCCCATCGTGAACAGCTCGAGCAGCTCACGTCCCCAATTCTCGTTGATGGCCGTGGCGTGGTTTTCGTGGTTGTCAAGCCAGAAGAGCATCGCGGGGTTCCTAGAGACCTCCAAGAGCAGGTCCCTGTACTTCCCGAAACCCTTGTCCCGGAATATGTCGATCATGTCGGTGATCTCGTCATAGTGATCGACCTTGGAGACGCCAGTCGCGAAGATCTGGTGCCAGAAGAGGCACATCTTCTCCTGTAGGGGAGCGTTGGTGTTGAGCATGCGCCACACCCAGCCGGACTGTCCGATGCCTCCGAGTGTTCCGGGCTTCCACTGGAAGTGGTAGTATCGCAGGAACTGGTAAATGTCGACGGGCTCGTGGGCCTCCGGGTGAAGAAGGTCCTCGACGGTCGCCTCATATCCTGCGGCTATGCGCTGCTCCAGTTCTTCCCGGGTCGCTCCGAATCCGGCCCTTCGCATGAGGTGGGCCATCAATGACAGATCGTGACTCGCCATGTGTCGGTCTCCTGGTGCGTGATTGTCAGTCATGTCCGCGCGGATGGTAGCTGCTGCCAAGTGCGACGGTCATTTGGACGGATTATACCCCGTGAACGCGCGGTTCCGCACTATGGAGGAGACTGCATCAAGGCTGTACCAGATTAGTAGGCGCAGCCCTATGGCATCGAGGGCTAGGTTGACGTCTCCGCCTGCCGACCTGGGCGAGTTTCAACTGAACCTGCTCGGCCCGTACCTCAGCGAGGTAACGGCAGAGTGCATTTACTGGGCCGCACGCAGTCTCTGGGGCTTGGCACCGGGTACTCTCGCTATGTCGCCTCTCACTTCCATGTCGAGCTTTACGCAAGTCGTATACCAGGATACCGAGCCGAGGTTTGTCAGCTGCTCGGGGCTGAGGCGAGCCTCGACAAGGTTGGGAAGGCCTTTGAACTCAACGCCGTCAGGGCTGCCGGCAGCAATTTCTGTGATGATGTCTCGCAGGAGATCGTACTCCCACTTGTGAATTCGTGTCGGCTTCTTGCCTGGAGTGGGCGTCTGGCAGACGACCCTCTTTTCTTCAAGCATCACATACCTCAGGCACTTCAGGCGACCTTCCTCGGCAAACTTTCGAGCCGCAGACGAGATGAACCATGCAGGTTCCAGATTCTCGATGAAGTGTTAACAGGATTGATGTATCCACTGAGGGGGATCATGCGCCGCCTAGATCTCCCTATGACGGCGCGTTCATTAGCTACCTTCAGCCCTCATATGTTGAACTGCGGTTCGCTGTAGTCGAGCAGCTTGTTGTAGATCTGGATTCGCCAGCGCTGGGTGTCGGCGACCATGAGCCTGGAGCCGTGGTGGTCGAAGGCGATTCCCATAGGCAGCGCGAAGCGCAACTCGGGTTCCAGCGAATAGACGCGTCGGCGCGCCTTGTGAACGTCCGGATTGGCACGGACGAACTCCTTCTGCCACTTCGACAGCTCGTAAGCGTCCCCTATGAATGTGGTGATGAACTTCCCGTCGGAGTCGTATGCCTGGACCCTGCTGTTGGCCCAGTCGCAGACGTAGATGTCACCGGCGGGATCGACCGCCACGTCGGATGGGTGATCGAACTCGTAGTCGCCGGCTCCGTGGCTGCCGACCGCGAACATAAACCCGCCGTCGGGGTCGAACTTTTGAATCCGGTGGTTCTTGTAATCGGCCACGTAAACGCAGCCGTAGGTATCGATCGTTATACCCCAGGGAGATCGGAACTCCCCTGGCGCGGAGCCACGGGAACCCCACTGTGAAACGAGACTGCCGTCACGGGTGAGCTTCTGAATCCGGTCGTTGAGGGTATCGACGACCAGAACGTTGTCGTAGATGTCGATGTCGATGCCTGAGGGTCTTCTGAACTGTCCGTCGCCGTGTCCTGACGAGCCGAACGAGCGGATGAAGTCCCCGTCCACCGTGAACACGGACACGCGATCCGTCCAGGCGTCGGTTACGTAGATGTTGCGGTCCGAATCGAGCGCGATGCCGGACGGCCATACGAACTGCCCGGGTTCTTTACCGTATCCACCGCCGATTACGTTGACGATCCGCTCGTCGCCCGGTTCGTCACCCAGAGAGAACCGGGTCACGCTTGGGGATATCTCAAGGATTCCCTTGATGATCGCGAACAGCTCGTTTTCGGCGCCGACGGCCAGGGCCACCGGCTCCAGGGTCTCGTTGGGGTCTCCGATCACATGGCTGTAGTCGTAAACACGGTTGGCAACTATCTTCGTGAGCATTGTCTCGATTCCTTCTGAAAGCGCTAGCTTGAATGGGGTCGAAGAGATCGATCAACTGGGGCGTGAACCCTATCACTCACGCAAACTGGTACTCCCTCGTAGCCACTATGAGTTGGAGAAGCTCTGCAACGCGCTGGGCCGACTTGGCCTCGTTCTCCTCGTCCCAGGCGAACTCGCCTAGAACGTGGGCGTGGTCGATCAACTCGGCGCGAGTCTCGTCATTGACCGCGACCGGACCGAGCAGATCGAGACAGGTATCGACAGCCGACTCCGGCGACCCACCGGAGAGCTTGACGCGCTCCAGGATTTCGCGTACCCCGGGACGATCGACCTGGCTGACCATGTCGGCAACGAAGTTGGCTCGCTTCATCAGCGAGCTGCTGTTGATCCACTCCGTGCCGTAGTGCCACCCCTCGACGCTTGGAGGGTTGAGCAGGTCCTGACCCATGTAGGTGATCTGGTTGCAGTAGTCGTACACGTCCAGGCTCGGAAGCTCCGCGCCGCCCACCATTCTGAGCGTGCTTACGACGACCTCGGTCGGGTTCTTCACCTTGGTGAACCGGGCTTCCTTGAAGAAGTCGGAGTTGAACAGCACGCGCAGCGTGTGGCGCATGTCGAAGTCTGAATCCGACAGGGCGTTGGCGATGATCTCAATTGCCTCCGGGTCGCGCGGCGGCGTCACCTGCCATGCGGGCACCTGCACCTCGTCGGCGACGAAGAAGCCGTACAGGTGGCGCGCGATGAACCTCGCGGTCACGGGTTGGGCCAGCACGACGTCTATGATGTCCTCACCGTTGAAGTTACCCGTATGTCCGAGGAAAGTCTTTTCACCATTGTCATGGTCATCTTGGCGATACTCGAAGTACCAGTCCCAGCGTCCCATGTGGTACCTGGGGAGCTTGGGGCTAATGGTCCATCCGGTGAAGGCTCGGGAGCACTCGTAAACGTCATGCTCGGTGTAGTTGCCTACGCCCATGGTGAACAGCTCCAGGAGCTCACGCCCCCAGTTCTCGTTGACCGCGGTGGCGTGGTTCTCGTGGTTGTCGAGCCAGTACAGCATCGCGGGATTGCGAGCGACGTCCAGCAGGAGGTCGCGGTACTTTCCGAGGCCCTTGTCACGGAAGATGTCGACCATGTCCATGACCTCGTCATAGTGGTCGACCTTGGAAACTCCGGTGGCGAAGATCTGGTGCCAGAAGAGGCACATCTTCTCCTGGAGAGGAGCGCTGGTGTTAATCATGCGCCACACCCAGCCGGACTGTCCCATACCGTTGAGAGTGTCCGGTTTCCATTGCAGGGGAAGGTAGCGCAGGAAGTCGTGGAAGTCGAGCGGTTCGTGTGCCTCCGGGTGGAGAAGGTCCTCGACAGTCGCCTCGTAACCCGAGGCGAGGCGACGCTCAAGTTCTTCCCGGGTCGCTCCGAATCCGGCCCTTCGCATAAGGTGTGCCATTAACGACAGGTGATCGTTCGCCATGTATAGGCCTCCTAGTCACAATCACAAAAGCGGCATCACAAAACGTTCGTAAGCGTCGGCAATTGTCGATAGCAGTTCAGGCCATTCTGGCACGCACAGATTATACTCTCGAAATTGGTTAAATTCTCATAAATTGACCCGACTTTTTCTTGAATTATTGGAGAATTTCCGTGCTGGGCAGGTGAGTGCTTCTCCCTATCCGAATTGAGGCCTGCAAGTTCCATAAGAACGATTGAGAGATAGATTAGGCTGAGCTTATAATCGCCACACTCTGAGCCGAGGAGCTACACATGGAAAAGCCCGAATTCGTCGACGCACACGTCCATTTCTACGACATGGGTCACCCGGAGCTCTTCTATGCTCACTGGCAGCCGGACGTCGATCACCCGGTCCTCGGGGCGCAGACCAGGAAGCTGGCCGAGCGAAACTGGCTGGCTGAAGACTTCATCGCCGTCTCCAGAGACTCGAACGTGACGAAAGCTGTCCACGTCCAGGCGGCCATCGGCTCGCCCGACCCGGTCAAGGAGACGGAGTGGCTCCAGGAAGCGGCTGACAGGACCGGCTTCCCGCACGCGATCGTCGCGTATGCCGACCTGCGCGATCCGGGCGTCGAGTCCGTGCTCGAACGCCACTGCGAGTTCCCAAACATGAAGGGAGTACGCGACTTCTCGTACGGCGACTACCTGGTCGAGTCCGACTTCCACAGGGGCTATGCGCTGATGGAGAAATACGACTTGGTCGCCAGCATCGCGGCGCAGTGGCAGGATATGGAGAAGCTGCGCGACTTGGCGGCGGCGTTTCCGAACACCGTCATAGTCATAGATCACGCGGGCGGCCCGATGGAGCGTACCCAGGAGTACTTCAACCACTGGAAGCGGGGGATGCAGACTGCCGCGAAGGCGGAGAACATCATCTGCAAGATCTCAGGCTTGGGGATGGGCGATCATCACTGGACCGTGGACAGTATCAGACCGTACGTGCTGCACTGCGTCGAGACTTTCGGCGTCGAGCGTAGCCTGTTCGCCACCAACTGGCCGGTGGACAGCCTGTGGAGCGACTACGACACGATCGTCAGCGCCTACGAAGAGATCACCCGCGACTTCACCGAGAACGAACGGGCCGCGCTGTTCTCAGGCAACACAGAGCGCCTGTACCGCATCTGAGGGCGCGGTCCGGTGTGTTATTCTGAGGCTGTAGGAGCGCAAGCATGACCAGCCCAAATCCCGCGATCAAGTTTACCTACTTTGACTACATAAACACGCCCGATGACAAGCGATACGAGCTGATCGATGGAGATCTGATTTTGGCGCCAGCGCCGCGAAGAGACCACCAGAGAGTACAGGCAAATCTCGGTTCACCTATTCACCACTTCGTGCGGCGCAACGGTATTGGTGTCTTTTACTTCGCGCCGCGCGATGTGGTCTTGTCCGACACTTACATAGTGCAGCCCGACCTGATGTTCATCTCGAACGAGCGGATGCACATCGACACCGAGGCTGAGGTCTGGGGAGGTCCAGACCTCGTCGTTGAGATCCTATCTCCATCGACTGCCGACCGCGACAGGACGTTGAAGCGGGCACTGTACGCGAGGCACGGCGTGAATGAGTACTGGCTGGTGGATGCCGACGCGCGCACGATAGCGGTGCTGCTGCTTGGCGAGCAGGGATTCGAGCCGGTCACGACCTACGGTGAGGGCGACACCTTGGTCTCGCCGACGCTGCCGGGATTCAGCATCCTCGTAGACGAGGTGTTCTAGTCTCGCGCTTTCCCGGCCCAGCTACGGCCTGATGCCGGACACGCCTCCGTCTATCACCAGCTCCGTCGCCGTTATGAATGACGCCTCGTCTGACGCGAGATATAGAGTGCCGTAGGCGATGTCGTCCGCCTGTCCAAGGCGACCCATCGGGATCTCGCCCACGCGCGTCTCCGGACGGACTGTGTTGGTCGCGGCGCGGATCATGTCTGTGTCGATCGGGCCAGGGTGGATAGAGTTGGCCCTGATTCCGTCCGACGCGAAACGTCCGGCCGTGTTCTTGGTGAAGACTCGCACGGCGCCCTTGGAGGCAGCGTAAGCTGGCGACGCAAGCGGTCGGCCCAGGATGCCCGCTATGGACGAGATGTTGACGATCGAGCCGCCGCCGGCGCGCTGCATCGCCGGGATCACGTAGCGAGTGCCGAGGAACACGCCCTTGGCGTTGACGTCCATGACGATGTCCCAGTCCTCGTTGGAGACGTCCATGGCCTCGTGCCTCATGGAGATGCCGGCGTTGTTGACCAGGATGTCCACCTTGCCGTATTTGTTCTCGGCCAGCTCAACGGCCTGCTGCCAGTCGTCGTCGCTGGTGACGTCGAGATGCACGTACTCTGCCACGCCTCCAAGCTCGGCGACTCGCGCCTCGACCTTCTTGCCCTCGTCGTCCAGGATATCCCCGAAGATGACCGTTGCTCCCTCAGACGCGAAGAGCTCGACTTCGGCAGCGCCCTGTCCCTTTGCGCCGCCCGTTATGATCGCTACCTTGCCTTCCAGCCTGCCCATGAGGTCCTCCTTGACGATGATTCCATTGATTCAATCCGCATTATAGACTGGTACGACAGCCTGCGGTGATAGACTGGCGGCGGCAGTTGGATACATGCGCTCATGCAATAGACGCGAGGTGAGACGGTGGTTAACGGATCGAACGGAGCGGTGGGACCCCGGATCAAGTCCGGGGCAGGCCCTTTAACGGGAATGAGAGTCCTGGACTGGACGATGTGGCAGTTCGGGCCTGTGGCGGCCTCGATGATGGGTGACATGGGCGCCGACGTGATAAAGATCGAAGCGCTCGACGGGGACGTCGGTAGGGCGGTGGCACGTATGGAGTCCTCAGATGCTGGTCTGCCCGCGGGAAGGAACGCCTATTTCGAGACCTGCAACCGGAGCAAGCGCGGCATCGCGATCAATCTCAAGACAGCGGAGGGACGCGAGATCGCGCACAAGCTGGTCGAGGGCGCGGACGTCCTGATCCAGAACTTCCGCAAGGGTGTGGCTGAGCGTCTTGAGATGGACTACGAGACCCTGAAGAAGATCAACCCTAAGCTGATTTACGCTTCAGCGTCCGGGTTCGGGCCCGAGGGGCCGGACGCCGAGCTGCCCTCGCTCGACGGCTGCGGACAGGCCCGCGCCGGGCTGATGATGTCGGCGACTCCCCCGTGGGCGAAGCACCCGGTATCAGTCAGGGGAGCGCCGTCCGACCAGATCGGCGGAATCACGCTCTGCCTGGGAATACTGTCGGCGCTCCTGGCGCGACAGTCACAGGGAATCGGCCAGAAGGTGGAGGTGTCCCACCTCAGCAGCACAATGTGGCTGCAAGGACTTGCTATTGGGATGAACCTGCTCACCGGACAGCACATGCCCACGCTGAACCGCGCGGACGTCCGTAACTACATGTACAACATCTACAGGTGCAAGGGCGGCAGCTGGCTCAGAATCTCGAATCCGCAGCCGGCCCGATACTGGAGACCGTTCGTCGAGTCGCTCGGGATCGACTACATACTCGAAGGCCCCGAAATCGAGGGAGCGCAGGACGGCACCGCGGGATCGGCTGAGCTATTGAAGCTGATCGAGGATACGTTCGCGTCGAAGACTTACGATGAGTGGGACGCGATCTTCCGCGAGTACGGGTTCATCTACGCCAAGGTCCAGACCATCGAAGAGCTGCCTGACGACCCTCAGGTCAAGGCGAACGGATACATCGCAGACTTCGACCATCCCGCCATCGGCCCGGTCCGGGTGTGCAACTTCCCGGTCGCCTTCAGCGAGACCCCGGCGACGATCCGAAGCGGCGCTCCCGAGCTTGGAGAGCATACCGAGGCGATCCTGATCGACGACCTGGGCTATGACTGGTCCGACATTGGAACTTTCCAGGAGGCGGGGGCTATACTCTGACGTTGCTTTTTACAAAGCGCGTGATCGGCAAAGTAGGGGCGGGTTTGAAACCCGCCCCTACATGGGCTACATAGCTGGACTGGACGATGTCTGGAGACCGCGACAGCAAGATGATCATGGGCGCCTTTCTGCAGGCGGCCAACTGCTCCAACTACGCCGCGTCCTGGCGTCATCCGGCGTCAGATCCCGGATTCCTCTCTGCTCGCTTCTACCAGGAGATCGCCCGCACCCTCGAGGCAGGTAAGTTCCACTTCGGCTTTATCGACGACCGGCTGGCCATGCCCAGTCGTTACAACGACTCGGTGGACGACACCGTCCGGCTGGGCATTCGAGCCGTCAAGCTCGATCTCGTGCCGGTGGTGATGGCGATGACGCTGGCGACCCGGTACCTGGGCGTTAGCGCGACCTACTCGACGACCTACCACGCGCCGTTCCACATAGCGCGGCTGTTCTCGACGATCGACCATCTCACGGACGGACGCGCGGCGTGGAACGTGGTCACGTCGCTGAACGACTCAGAGGCGCAGAACTTCGGCGTGGACGCCCATGCGGACCACGACAGGAGATACGACCAGGCCGACGAGGTGATGGAGATCGTCACCGGCCTGTGGGACAGCTGGGACGACGACGCCATACTGCTCGACAAGCGCGAGGGCGTGTTCGCCGACCCGGGCAGCGTCCACAGACTGGACTACGAGGGCGAGTGGTTCCGATCACGCGGTCCCCTGACCGTCCCGCGCGCGCCGCAAGGCTACCCGGTCATCATGCAGGCCGGCCAGAGCCACAGGGGTCGCGAGTTCGCCGCGCGCTGGGCTGAGGTCGTCTTCGCCGTGTTCAGGGAGATCGAGAGCGGCCGTGAGATATGCGGCGACATCAAGGGCCGTGCGCTCAAGTACGGACGGAGCGAGAACGACGTCAAGATCGTGACCGCGGCGTACGCCATCGTCGGCGAGACCGAGTCGATGGCGAGGGAGAAGCTGGCGTACATCGAAAGTCTGGCCCACCCAGCGGATACGCCGGTGCTGCTGTCGGAGCTTCTGAACTACGATTTCGGACAGCACGAACCGGACGAGCGACTTGCCGACAAGCACCTCAACGCCATATCAGGCTCGCGCGGCATGGTCGAGCGTATGCGGGCATCCGGGGAGGCCTACCCGACGTTTGGCGATCTGTTCAAGCAGAGCAGGCGCGGAACGATCTGGGAGCTTCCGGTGTTCGTGGGCAGCCCAACCCAGATCGCCGACGAGATGACTGAGTGGTTCAGGCAGGAGGCGTGCGACGGCTTCATGGTCGCCGCGCCATACCTGCCGGGCGCGTACCAGGACTTCGTAAGGATGGTCGTGCCCGAGCTTCAGCGTCGGGACGTCTTCCACGCCGACTACGGTGCCGACACCCTCCGAGGCAACCTCGGCCTCAGCAGGCCCTAGCGACCTACTGGCTCTCGGCCCTCATATGCTCGACGGACTGGGAGACCAGTTCCCTGAGTACGGCCATGTCCACGTCGGCCAGCTTGTTGATGTACAGGCACGACGCTCCCGTGCGGTGCTTGCCCAGCTTGGACAGCAGCGCATCGTATTCGTCGAACCCGGACATGATGTACAGCGACAGGCTCCGACTCCTCGGTGAGAATCCGGTTAGAGGCATGTCGCCCTCCCGGCCTGAGTCGTACCTGTAGTGGTAGCTGCCGAAGCCGATGATGCTCGGCCCCCACATCTCAGGCTCCAGCCCGGTGACGTTCTTCATCATTTCCAACAGGGCAAGCCCGTCCTCTCTTCGACGCTTGTTCTCTACTGCCGACAGGAATTCGTCGACGCTTGCGCCGGACTTTGCGGTCTTGTTCTCAGCCATTTAAAGCTGCTCCTTCTCAGTGGGTTGGTGTTCGGCATTGAGTGCCAATCAAGTCGCAGAGGGGAGCACATGACTCTGCCAGCAGCAGTCTCGTCACTCCCGCGAAAGCGGGAGTCCAGTATGGCGAACGGTGGCTGCCGACCCGTGGATTCCCGCGTGCGCGGGAATGACAGGTAGGATTCGGAGTCTGGACTTCTCTGACGTCATGGAAAGAAGCTTGCTACTGTCACGCAGCCTCTTTCATGGTATATGCTAGGCGAAATTCAGAATCAACGTGAACGGAGGATTGGGTTATGAAACCAAACATACTGCGACAGAAGCTGGAGTCGGGTGAGCCTACGGTCAGCACGCACATCCACTCGACGTGGCCGTCGGTGGTCGAGGCCGTCGGGCACACAGGCATCTACGACTACGTGGAGTTCGTGGCAGAGTATGGCCCGTCGGACCTTCACGACCTCGACAACCTGGCTCGCGCGGCCGAGCTTTACGACATGGGCATGATGATCAAGGTCGATCAGAGCCACCAGGCCTATCTCGCGCAGCGTGCGGTGGGGTCAGGGTTCGGAAGCGTGCTGTTTACCGACGCGAGATCTGCGGACGACATCCGCGAGCAGATCCTGACGATCAAGCCGGACACGCCCGAGGACAAGGGCTGGTATGGCGTCGCCACTCGCCGCCACACGTACATGGGATACGGCGGCTCTCAGACCTACGTCGACGCGCTCAGAGATACGGTCGTAGCGGCCATGATCGAGAAGAAGGGCGCCGTTGACGAGCTTGACGAGATACTGGAGCTTCCGGGCCTGGATATGGTCCAGTGGGGCGGCTCGGACTTCTCCGTCAGCATCGGCAAGGCGGGCCAGCGCAACGACCCCGACGTTGTCGCCGCGCACGACAGGGTCTTCAAGTCGGCCGTCAAGGCCGGTGTGGCCGCGAGGGCCGAGATTCAGTCCGCGGACGAGGCGAAGAAGTACCTCGACATGGGCGTGAAGCACTTCTCAATCGGCACGGACATCACGATCCTGCACGGATGGTGGCAGTCTAACGGTGAGCAGCTCTGGAGGGCCATATCGGGCGAGTAGGGGCGGTACGCGAACCACCCTTGCCATGTTGGACTTTGGAAACACTCTCTCAGGGAGGCTGAAGTGGCAGAACTGGAACGGGCATACGCGGTACGGAGCTACAGCAGCGGCACGCTCGGACGGGCGATCAACAACGCTCGCAACCACCACTGGATAGCGGACGACCCCGGGGGCGATGAGATCGGAGCGGGAGAACTGTTCCTCTCCGGCATCTCCGCCTGCGCGGTGAACATGATCGAGCGAATCGCCAACGAGGAAGAGATACCCCTGGACTGGATGGACGTCAGCGTGGAGGCGTACCGGGATCCGGACGCCACGCCCGGCGAGCGCACAGTGTACGAAGACATCAAGATCCACCTCCAGATGTGGGGAGTTGCCGACGACGATGGCGACAACCTGGTGGACATCTGGAAACGCCGTTGACCGCTTTACGGCTCGGTTGCAGTTGCAACCCCAAGCACCGCAGTCACGGCAGAGTTCTCCCAGGAGGCCAGACAGCGATAAGCACGTGACCCCGCGCGTCCCCACCTGCGTCAGTCGGTGAGGAGTCCGGGCACAGCCCACTCGTGAACTGGAGCAGCGTCCGCCCCCTATGCCATCCAACTCGAACTCAACCGCAGCGCGGCCCGTCTATAGCCGAGAAGTCTTCTACTGGCACTACGCCTGGGTGATCGTGACGATTATCGCCCTCATGCAGATGGTCGGCTCGTCCATACGCATGGCGTTCGGCGTGTTCATATATCCGCTGAGCGAGGAGTTCGGCTGGAGCCAGGGCTCGATCACGCTCGCCTACGCACTGTCGAGCATCGTGACCGCAATGGTGTCTCCCTTGGCGGGCTCGCTCGGAGATCGCTTCGGTGCCCGCAAGTCCATGATGCTAGGCTGCACCATGTTCATAGGTGGGATGCTGCTGATCGGCGTCGTCAACCAGATCTGGCAGTTCTATCTGACGTTTGGAGTGCTGCTCGGAGTAGCGCAGGCGATCTTCCTGGTTCCGCTGATCCCGTCCGCGATGACGTGGTTCCGCCGGCATCTCGGCGTCGGGATGGGGTTCCTGATGGCGGCCTGGGGCCTTGGCCCCGCGTTGACGGCGCCCCTGATGGGACTCATGATCCAGCAGCTCGGCTGGCGAGATACGTTCTGGGTTACTGCAGCAGGGTCTGCGGTCATAATGGTGTTGCTGATCCTGAAGTACAGCAACCGGCCCGAAGACCGTGGTCTCGAACCGTACGGCGCCTTGCTCGGTGACCCACCGGCGACACGACGTTCGCGGTCGGTGGACCGAGTGAAGCTGTTCACCAAGTTCATGCGCCACACGAAGGCGTACTGGAACCTGAGCTCGATCCACTTTCTGGGCTGTGTCGGCCACGCCGTCATACTGGTTTACATCGTGCCGATAGCGATGGACGAGGGCGTGTCGGTCGTTGTCGCCGCCGGGCTGCTGACGGTGCTGTCAGGAGTCAGTATTGGTACACGACTGGCGACACCGGTGCTCTCGGACTACATCGGCCCCAAGACGGTCATGGCCGTCGCCTACGTCCTCCAGGGGATCCCGGTCGTCATGCTGTTCTGGACTCATGACGTGTGGCTCTTCTACGTGTTCGCCGCCGTCTTCGGAATCGGATACGGCGGAGAGGCGGGCGGTTTCCCGATCCTCAACCGCAGGTACTACGGGCAAGCCCCGGTGGGGTCGGCGCACGGCTTCCAAATGCTTGGCGCGGGTCTGGGAATGGCCGTAGGCGGCTGGATAGGCGGAGTAGTATACGATTTTACGGGCACCTACAATATCGCGTTGGTGATATCGGTCATTGCCAGCATCATGGGCGCGGTGAGCATCGTGCTTCTGGAGCGCACAGACCGCATGCTCATCCCGGACTGGGAGACCGAATACCTGCCCGAAGAGGACGAGGCTGAAACGGCGCCAGCCCGTGCCGGCGCGGACTGACTTCTCACGGCCATATTGCAGCAGCGACGCGGCCTTTAAGCAAGTAGTACAGATGGGTGAGAGAAGGCAAAACTCCGAACTCCTACCCGTCATTCCCGCGCATGCGGGAATCCACAGGTGGCAACACCCTTCGCCATAGTGGACTCCCGCTTTCGCGGGAGTGACGAAACCACCGCTGATTGAGTTCTGCAATTGCGTCAGGCGGGGACATGCCTCTTCAGGAAGTCGCGGACCTGCTCTATCGTCTTGGCCTTAGTCTCCTCGTCTTCCTTCCACGGATATGCCGTCACCTCAGCTTTGGGAGCTAGGTCGACCAGGTCCATAGCGGCCTCTAAGGAGTGCGACGGCGTGTCGTCGGGCATGACCAGCATCGGCGTTTGGCACGAGTTGGCGAACTCCCGCGATACGCTGTACATGAAGTCCGGCTGTACGCGATAGAGGTTGTGCAGGTACTGATCGACGATCTCCATCGTCACGTCAGACCGCCGGGCGGACAGCTCTGGGCCCCAGAGGTCGTGACCGGAGTCATACATGGAGTCCGGTGTCTTGCTTGCGTGCCCGACCGGCTGGCAGAACACGGCTGCCGCGACGCGCTCGGGCGCACGTTCAATGAGCTTGAGCGCGAAGGGGCCACCAATGCAGTAGCCCATGAAGAAGAACTCCTGGATGCCAAGGTGGTCCATCAGACCCAGCTGGTCGTCGGCGAACGCTCCCCACGGATCGTCGACCTGTACCGGCCCGGTGGACTCTCCACCGTTGGCGTTGCGCTGGTCCATCGTGATGCAGCGGAAGTCGTCCTTGAACACCTCCATCGCGTTGAACACCTGTCCGGGCCAACCGCTGATCACTGAGTTCAAGCCCCCGCCGGGAGTCACCAGAAGCGGGAAGCCTGAGCCAACCTCTTCATACTGGATGCGTACATCGCCTTTGGTATAAAACGGCATTGCGGACTCTCCTTGTTGACCCCAGCACTAGTGTCCCATGCAATTGTAGTTTGGGAGACTAGGTTGTCAAGGCAGAAGTCTCCGGAGTCGGTTCTGTGGGACGTGCACACTGTCAGGTGCGGTTGCCTCTGTAACTGTGGTCGCGGCGTCCAACCTAGCGGTGTTTGTAATGCAGTGAGACAGGGCTCTATGTAACCCAGTCGTAAAGAGATTCTCGGCTTAACACTTCCTTGTTGACTAGCATGGTCTGAATCATTAGGGGCGAGACATCGAAATAATCTGCGGCGTCATGAACGTCATCGCTACTTGGTATCTCGTCACCGAGATAGTTCCGTAGCTCATCGAATGGGCATAGAAGTTCCTGCGCGAATGCACGCTGGAACTTCTGGCGGCTGGTCTTAGAGTCTGTTGCAGGAAGCAGCACATCTTCCTCATCTGTGACGATATGGTCCCCTACCAAACGAGCCAGCCCAAAGCGGCGAGAATTGGGATGGTTACGGCTCAGCAGAACATTGAATCTATCGGAGGTGTAGTCGCTACGAACGCCAGCTGTCAATCGTGTTCCATTACTGTACTGGCCAGTCAAGATTCTATCTTTATGGATACCAAACAGGTCACAGAACTGTTCCGTTGAGATAGGAACGGCCAACCCCCAACTTTCACGCGCAATCCGGGCAGCGTGTTCAGCGCGCATCCAAGGAATATTTGAATCGCCAGACTCAGATTCGAATCTTTGCCTAATATCGTCACATTTGGGTACATGAGCGATGGCGTCATTTTTCGGCACGTTTTCCCGAATGTAGCATACTTGGGCAGTCGTCTCATCTTTGTATTCGGCGGCCATCTCCCGGACTGCGTTCGCGCCATATGACTTCATTTGTTCAATCACGGCGTCCAGGAGGCTATCGGGCGCCTCTTCGGGATCGTATCCAATACATGCTTCTATTATCCTTCGTTTGGAAACCTCAGCATCTTGGCGCTCTCTGACTACCTCATCCCAGAGTGCGCTGAGTTCGTACCGAGCGTTTGTCAAACTCGACAGTCTGGCAATGGTCCGATCAATGAAGTCGTCTATTGCTCTTTCAAAATCAGCGATAAGTATGGGCAATTCGTCGAATCTACTCAGGTAGCGGATTGGCTCTGCCTCCCATCTTGTGGTGGGATGTGCGCTGACTAGAACCGATTGCCAATCGCTGCTAAATGACAAGTCCGGCCAGACGTAACCGCCGCCCGCGTTGCCTACTTTGTGGCTGGCACGCCAAGAATAAGTATTAGCTTGAGGCTCCCACAACAATCGCCACCAGTTGAATGCGAACCATTCCGCCAGCCTGAGAGCGGAGAGGCGCACTGAGGATCGGACAGTCTTGGCAAAAGTATCCTCAACCTCGGTGGCGCACCACTGTCCGACGTTAATGGTAAGCTCAGCGAGAGTCGACTGGTCAACTAAGTCCCCGTGCTCACTCGACAGCCACTCGTAATCGATGTTGAATGACCCGCTCATGACTGATTCCAGTGTCTTAGAATTTCGTCCCGAAAATCGTCGGTTGAAGGCATAGGGTAACCATGATATGTACCTTGTGTTCTGTTCTCGAGTTGCGCTTCGAGAGGAACTCCGTCCGATGTGACCGCCCAGATGTTTTGCGGGAAGTCACCGCGTATATGTTCGCTGATCAATCCTCTGTTTACCCCTTGTCTAAGTAACCGCAATGATTCTTTTATGGTGGTTATGCCCACTTTATCGCACAGTGTCTTGTCTGCACGCGGTTGCGCAGGGGGCGTGAGACCGAAATCTCCTGGATTTCGCTTGTGCGCAGGGTTGCCAGTGTACTTTACGCGCTTTGCAAGACGAACGAGTTCGTCAGAATCGCAAGACTCCCGTATTCGGCGCTTTGGGTTGAAGCTATGGCGACGAGGCATCTTTGTCTCGGTCACTTGCCTTGTTCACCATGCGTCGTTTAGTCATCTTACACTGACGAACCGCACCCCTGCTAAACTGTCGCCAGCGATGGCGCCCTCATCGGCGCGGACATCTGCCCTTCGTTCAGCGGGATGGCCTCGTTTTTGTAAACCTGTACCCGGTACGAGCGGTAGTCGGCGACGAACATGAGCCCGTCGCTCACGCGGACCGACTTCGGAGTGCGGAAGCGCTTCTGGATCTCCAGATCGGCCATGTCGCGCAGCCTGTTGGGGTAGGCGTTGGTCAGCATGTAGTCGCGGGCCACTCGTGACAGGGTCGCGTCTCCGATGAACTTCTGGACGTACTCACCCTTTTCGTTGAAGAGCTGGATCCTGTTGTTGCCGGTGTCCGCGACATAGATGTCGCCGAACTTATCGACAGCGACCCCGGTCGGGCGGTTGAACTCGCCCTTTCCAGACCCGGAAGCGCCGAACTCGGAGATGAACTCGCCGTCTGCGGTGAACTTCTGCACGCGGTCGTTACGCCAGTCGGCGATGTACACGTCGCCCACCTCGTCCACGGTCACCCCCCAGGGCATGTTGAACTCGCCGGGACCGTCGCCCAGCGAACCCCAGCCGAGGATGTACTCACCGTCGCGGGTGAACTTCTGGACACGGTGGTTGAGCGAGTCCACGACGTACATGTTCTCTTCGGCGTCGAACTCGATTCCCGCCGGACCGTTGATCTGGCCCTCGGCATCGCCCTCTTCGCCCCAGCAGCGGAGGAACTCGCCATCCCTGCTGAACGAGGAGATACGGTGCAGTGCCTCGTCGGAGACGTAAACGTTTTCGTCGGCGTCGCGTATCACGTTGACGGGCCAGGTGAACTGACCTTCGTCGTTGCCGTATCCGCCGATGTCGATCAGGTCGTCAGTCAGACGTTCGGCGTCGTCAAACGACCACACGCGGATGACTGCCGCGCCGTCGTTCCGACAGAGTATGTAGAGCCGTCCCTCGTCTCCGACGGCGACGTCGAGGGGGAAATTCGTGATTCTCCTCATGCCGAGCGTCTTCAGAAACGGGTAGCCTGCCCTCAGGAGTCCATACGGTCGTCCCATAGCGAACCTCCGGTTGTGAGTTCGTCGGCTGCCAGGCGTACGCGCCACCTGACAGCCTATGTCAGAAAGCTAAAAGCTAGTTGAACGGGTTGATCTGCTCGAACTGGCCGTCGACGATAGGCACGGGGTCTAGTCCGAGCCACTGGTCGAGGATGGTCGAATAGATGCCACGGTAGTCGATGGTCCAGTCGAGGTCCTCGCCGTGCAGCCAGCGGGCCGGGTCGAGTGAGGGGTACTCGGAGTACAGCCCGCCGTTGACGCGGTCTCCGATGATGAACGCTCCGCCGCCGGAGCCGTGGTCGGTGCCGCTGCCGTTGTCGCGCATTCGCCGACCGAACTCGGTGAACACGAGCATGGTCACCTCTTCGGAGGCGTCGTGATCGCGCAGGTCCTGGAAGAAGTCCGAGATTGCGCCGCCCAGCTCGGTCAGAAGCTGGGGATGGGTCTTGAGCTCGTTGGCGTGGTGGTCGTAGCCGCCGTGGGCGGTGTAGAAGATGCGCGTGCCGAGGCCCGCGATGTGCGTCCGAGCCACGTCCTTGAGGCTCTTGGCGATGGGGTTGTCGTCGTACTCGACGTCCGACGTGTACGACGCGGGGGCCTGCTTGAGGATGTCTGCGCCGATATGGACGTCGGATCCGGTCTGCGCAAGGTACTCCATGACAGGGCCGGTACCGATTGCTGGAGCGTACATCTTCTTGAACATCTCCAGCGCCCTGTCGCGCCGCTTCTGCTCCTCGATGCTGGTCATCAGCCCGACGTTGTCCAGGTCGCCGACCGAAGTGACCGGCACGCCCGGCGCCACCAGGGCGCGGGGAAGACCCCTGCCGATATTGACGGCGGTCAGGACGTTCTCCTTGTCGGGATCGATCTCCCGGATCGTCCGTCCAAGCCATCCCTCGATGCCCACCTTTACCGGTTCGCACGTGTGCCAGATGTCCATGGCCCTGAAGTGGGACCTGCTCGAGTTCTCGTAGCCGATGCCCTGTACGATGGCCACCTTGCCGGCGTCGTACATCTCTTTGAGCGGCGCGAGGTTGGGGTTGAAGCCGAGCTGGTCATTGATCGGCAGCACCTCGTCCTGCGGGATGACGACCGTCGGGCGGGCGTCATAGTAAACAGGGTTGCTGTACGGGACCAGGGTGTTCATGAAGTCGTTGCCGCCTGTGAGCTGCACGACCACCAGGACCGGCGGTTTTCCGTTAATCGTCATGTTCGTGTCTCCCTAGGCGAACTGGTACTCTTTGCTGGAAACGATCATCTGCAGCATGTGAATGATTCTGGGCACGCTCTTTTCGCGCTCCTCCGGGGTGCCGAGGTCCAGGGTCCCGCCTGACGCCGCGTACTCCAGCAGCGTCTCGCGCGTCTGGTCTCCGGCGTCCAGTGGCCCGACCAGATCGAGACACTGGTTGGTGAACTCCTCTGGAGACAGCGTGCCTCCGGTGTCGCTCAGCCGGTCGACGATTTTCCGCACGCCGGGGACCTCTTCGTCGCCAAAGTGCTCGACGGCGAAGTTGATCCGTTCGTTGAGCGTGCCTCCGTCGATCCACTCCTTGCCGGTGTGCCAGCCCTCGACAGTGGGCGGGTTGAGAAGCTCCTGGCCCATGAGCGTGGTGGAGACCTGATATTTGGTCATTCCGGGCCTTGGGTAGGTCAGCGCCCCGCCGAACTTGAGAACGCCGGCCACCAGCTCTGTGGGGCTCTTGATCCTCTTGAACCTGGCCTCTTTGAAGAAGTCGGACAGGAACAGCGTTCGCATGATCTCCCGCAGGTCTCCGTCCGTATCGAAGTAAGTCTTCACCAGTGTGTCGATCGCCTCCTGGTCCTGTGGAGGCTCCACAGACCAGGCCGGCACCTGCGGCTCGTCAGCAACGAAGAAGTTATAGATGTGCCTCGCGATGAATCGCGCGGTCGCCTCCTGTCCGACGATGATGTCGATGATGTCCTCGCCATCGAAGTTCCCGGTCTCGCCGAGGAACGTCTTGGGGCCGTCGTCGTGCATCTCGGGCCTGAACTCGAACTCCGACGGGTAGTGCCCCTGCGGGTAGATCGGGATGGGTTGTGTGAACGTCCATCCAGTGAACGCGCGGGAGGCGTTCTTGATGTCGTCTTCAGTGTAGTTGCCGACACCCATTGAGAAGAGCTCGAGAAGCTCGCGGCCGTAGTTTTCGTTCGGCTCGCCAATCTTGTTCTCGTTGTTGTCGAGCCAGAAGATCATCGCAGGGTCTCTCGAAATCTCGACCAGCAGTGTGCGGAAGTCTCCGAGTCCCTTTTCACGGAACATCTGGACGTGCTTCACCATGGCAGGCGAGTGCTCGACCTTGCTCACCCCGGTGGCGAAGACGTGGTGCCAGAACAGCGCCATCTTCTCCACCAGTGGTCGCTTGGTGACGACCATTCGGTATATCCAGGTGCCGGCCCAGATGGCGTGGCTCTCGCCGTCTATGTACCGGGTGATGATGTCTTCGTCCAGTGCCGGGCACCGATCAGGATTGACGAGGTCTTCGACGGCCTCAGCGTATCCCCTGGCAGCATACACTTCAAGCTCTTCCCGCGTCGCACCGAACCCGGCCCTTCTGAACAGGTGGGCCACAAGACCAAGGTCTTCGCCGACCATTTCTCCCTCCTATACGCTGGCTGATAGTGTCAGGCGATTCAGCATTTGATGTTCAGGCAACTATACTATCGCATAGGTGAGGATTCAACCGGAATTTAGGGAAGCATCACAAAAGTGGTGGGTAGAGGTAGAGGGGGTATCGAGGTAGAGAGGACTGGCCTTATTCTTGGACAAACACAAACACATCCAGGGAGAAGACCAGTCCAATGCAGGTAACGATCACCCGCACCATACAGATA
>JAKZVY010000003.1:0-3559 GCA_047515825.1 Dehalococcoidia bacterium | reverse complement strand
TCGACGATCTCGTCCCAGCTCTCGCCGAGGCCGACCATCATTCCCGACTTGGTCACCGCCCTGGGCGCAATTTCCTTGGCGTTCGAAAGCAGTTCCAGCGATTCGTCGTAGTCACCCTTGGGCCGAACGCGACTGAACACGCGACGGACGGTCTCGATGTTGTGGTTGAGCGTGTCCGGCTCGGCGTCCATCACTTTCTCGAGCGCGTCACGGCTGCCCTGGAAGTCGGGAATCAGCACCTCGATCTTGGTGTTCGGCATTCGCCTGCGCACTTGCCGAATGGTCTGAGCGAAGATGAACGCCCCTCCGTCCGGCAAATCGTCGCGGTCCACCGACGTTATCACGGCATAGCGTAGGCCCATCTGCTGGACCGTGTCTGCCACACGGATAGGCTCCAGCAGGTCGATCCCTTCGGGCTTGCCGGTGTCCACCGCGCAGTAGGCGCAGGCACGGGTGCAGATATCGCCCAAGATCATGAACGTCGCCGTGCCACGGTCCCAGCACTCGCCAATATTCGGACACTGGGCCTCGGCGCAGACGGTGTTTAGCTGAGCTCCATCCAATAGGTCCTTGATCTGCCGGTAGCCCTCGCTACCCGGCATCTTGACCTTCAGCCACTGCGGCAGCCGTCGTTCTGTGACCATATCTCCCCCGCCGAAACGTGGATTCATGATATCAGAGAAGGTGTGGGTGAGGCATGTCCAATGCTTCGACACCGGAGCGATACCCAATTCCGGGACACTGGGCATGCATGCAGTCTACGATTGCTGGACTCCGGCCTGCGCCGGAGTGACGGTGCATGGGCCGACGTTGTGTATTCATTCAAGGTGATTGGTGTGATTCGAACTCTGTCAAAGGGCTTTACCGGCAAGACGTGCTTCACTATACTGCCCTGCATGGAACCGCTCAGTGCGACGCCCAATCCCTTCGGCGGAATCGTTCTCGAACCCGACCAGCTTCCCTCCGATCCGTTGGAGTTCACTCCGAGGCTCAAGAGCTCCCTCGAAGAATGGACAGCCGAAGGCTACAAGCTGGTCTGGCTCGAACTCCCCTTATCTCGGTCGAGTTTGGTCCCGGTCGCCGCCGGCGAGGGATTCACTTACCACCATGCTGACGACCGGTACGTGATGATGCTCAAGAGGCTGGAGGATGAAGCCTTCGTACCGAACTATTCCACCCACTACATAGGGGCGGGTGGGGTGGTGATAAACGCCGACAACGAGATCCTGGTGGTGCGCGAGAAACGAGGCGGCGTGGGCTCTGGTTCCTTCAAGTTGCCCGGCGGCCACCTGCACGACGAAGAGCACTTGGCGGACGCCGTCGTGCGCGAGGTTCTTGAGGAGACGGGCATAGAGAGCCGGTTCGTCTCCCTCGTCTGCTTCCGGCACCAGCACGCCTACCGACACGGCAAGTCGGACATATATTTCGTCTGTCGCTTGGAGCCGCTGAGCAGCAACATCTCCAAGCAGGACGATGAGATCGCCGAGTGCGTGTGGATGCCGGTTGACACGTACCTGAACACCGACAGCGTCAGTATCTTTAACAAGGAGATCGTGCGCGCCGCGATTGAGACTCCGGGCTTCGGCCCAATCACCATCGACGGCTACCGTGACCCGGCCAAGGTCGAAGTATTCTTCCCGAAGGACGGGACGCGCGGAGGATAGTTGGAAGGCATGACCACAGAAGTCTCCATTGAAGACCTGACGCGAGCGTTAGAACACGCTCACCAACGCAGCGAGTCGCTCCTCGAAGCCTTGCGTGCCCTGCAGAGAGCGACACCAGCACGCGAGGAAGAATCCTCGTCCGAATTGAAAGAGACCTTGACCAACCTCATTATCATGCGGACGCGCCTGAACGAGCGTCAGTTGGCCCTGCCCGACCTGCTGCGAGAGGCCGCCGGTCGCGGCCTCACCTCTGTCGTGCTCCCCGATGATGTGGCAGACCAGTTGGGCCTGAAGTGAAGTATCGGGCCGTCATCTTCGATCTGTTTGGCACGTTGGTAGACGAACTCCGATACCCATGCAGTCAAGGGGCAAAATATCAGCGTACGATGTCCGAAGTCGCAGCCATCCTGGGAGTGCGGATCGAAGACTTTAGGCGGGTGTGGTCCGACACTTCTCACCAACGGAACGTAGACGAGATGAGACCTACGAGTGCGACCCTAGCCTACCTGTGTGACGTTCTCAGCGTCGAGGTCAGCAAAGAGCAGTTAGATCGTGCTGCCCGCAGTTCGTCTGGAGTACATAAGAGGCTCTCTGAGGCCGAGGGATGGTGTTTTGGAAACGCTGGCAAGGCTCTGCGATGCCGGTTTAAGGACGGGACTCATAAGCAACTGCAATTCAGACACCAGCGATCTCTGGTCTTCCACACCCTTCGCAGTCCTCTTTGACGCGGTGCTTCTCTCCTGTGACGTTGGAATGAGGAAACCCGATCCTGGGATATACACGCTGGCTAGCAAGCGCCTTGGTGTCGCACCGCGCGACTGCCTGTTCATCGGCGACGGAGGCAGCAATGAGCTTACGGGTGCGACAAAGGTAGGTATGGATGCCGTGCTCATCCGCGCCCCCGACGACACCGAGAACGGCGACCGCGAGGACTGGCAGGGTACAAGGATCTCGTCGGTGAATGAGGTCTTCGATCTGATCCTAGGGGCTTAACTATGCTCACGCAAGATGAGCCTGTTCTCAAGGGCCTATTGTAGGAACTGTTTCGGACAAGGGATTAGGCGTCGATCCATAGTACGCGATTGATGAGGCGGTCGTCGCGGTGTGGCCGGGTCGTGTGGCCGGCCACCGTGAATCCCCAAGCCAAGAGTTCTTGCTCCAGTGAGTCCGGCCCTGTGCTCTCGACGCTGTAGCCGCCAATTATAAGGCGGCCGTCTTCGGCGAGGAACTCATCGAGAAGCCGCTGGACGAGGTCGCGCCTGCGGCGAGGCGGGACGTACTCCAGCCCGGTGCGCACGAAATCGAATCGCTGAGTGGGCGGCCACGTCAAGACGTTGCCGGTATGGATTCTCTCGGCCCAGGTGGACAGGCGGCTCCGGGCGAGGTCGGCAAATTCCGGTGAAATGTCGAGTCCGTAGGGTTCGACGTGACGGCCGCGTTCGGCAGACCACTTGTAGATGCTCTCCATCAGGTAGCCGTTGGCACAGCCCACGTCGAGGAACGAGCCGTCCTTGTGAATGGCGTCGCAGATGAGACTTCGCCCGTGGATCCACGCCCGCTCGTCCCCTCTCTTCCCTGACTGGCCCCACGGTGTATCGGCGGCGAGGTATGCGGGAGTGATGACTTCGCCGATTCGATGGTGCCACTCAGCCTCGTCTATGTCTCCGGCCTCCAGGGCGGCGTCAGCACTAGTACGCAGTCAACTTGAATATGATGAACAGGCAGATGCCAATTTATCCCCTCTCCCTTTGAGGGAGAGGGCTAGAGCCTGCCCCGTACTCGATACGGGGGTGAGGGTGAATCATAATATCAAAACCATGTTGACACGCTACTAGCGCCGAAGCCTGACGGAGGATAGCCGCCCTGGGTTGCCGGTGACTGCGGATGCTCTCGTC
>JAKZVY010000002.1:0-2644 GCA_047515825.1 Dehalococcoidia bacterium | reverse complement strand
ACCGCTACGCCCCGGACGGCTCGGAGGTGGGCCGCATAGGGTTCCCTGCGAAGAAGGTGTCGAGCGTCATATTCGGCGGCCGCGACCTGACCGACATGTACGTGACCACGGCCGGAGGCGAGGACAAGCCCAATGAAGGCCTCGGAGCCGGTGCGCTGTTCAGGATGAACACCGGAGTCAAGGGTAAGCCTGAGTTCCTGTCCAGAATCGGGCTGTAAGGCTGGACTCAGCCGCTAACCGCCCTCCGTATAGTCCGCCACTTGCGTCGGATTCAGCCGGAAGATGACCACGTCCGGCTGCTCTCCGCGATAGCCCTCGGCGAATGCCTGTCCCTCATCCTCGCCGTAGTATCGGACGGCCATCGAGAGCACGAGGTCGTACAACTGCCTGTCGACCTCCTCGACGACGCCACTCAGGACCACCGACTTGTATGGCGGCTCCCGCCAGTCGACGCACAAAGACGCGTGTGGCTCCCGCAGCAGATTGCGCCACTTGAGAGTCCGGCGGCCCGTGAAGAAGTATGCCGCGCCGGCCTCCCACTGGTACCAGATAGGCGCGGAGCAAGGTCGGCCGTGGGCGTCGACAGTGCTGATGACGCCCACCAGCGTCTGACCCAAGAATTCGTCTACGTGTGGTTCAATTATGGTCATGGAGTCCTCACCCTGGCTTTCATCACACCGCAATCAAGTCAGAAAGACACTTCTTAATCGCCAAGCCGGCAGAGTCGACCACGGCTACGCCATCCCGCGTCGATGGACAGCGTAACCTACCAAGCGATGGATGTCTTCACGCGTTAAGTTCATATAGGTTGCCTCCAATCTAGTCGAAAGCCGCGACGACCGCCTCTTCGAAGCGTTGGATCACCTCCGGATCGTTGGGGAGACGTCCAAACATGATCTCGTCCGCGCCGGCGTCGATCAGCTCGCCGATGCGGTCGATGATGTACGACGCGCTGCCCGCGACCGTGCCCGGTCCGATCATCTCGATGAACCGGTCCGCCTCCAACTTGTCGTCGGTGAGCATTGTGGGCATGAGCACAGTGGGCCTGATCTCCGCCGGGTCGCGTCCCACCGCCTCGCAGTGGCGGTTCAGAATCTCGATCTTCCGGTTGTAAAGGTCCAGGGACATTCCACCGTACCCCCTGGCCGCGAATCCGTCCAGGTTGAATACGTCCCCGTACATCGCCAACGTTCTCAGCGTCCGACGCTCTCCGGTGCCGCCGATCATGATCGGGATGTGCGGACTCTGCGCCGAGCCGGGAGACAGAACGGCGTTGTCGAGGGTGTAGTAGCGTCCCTGGAAGTTGACCGGGGAGTCGGACGTGAATAGCTGCCTGATGAGGTTCGCGGACTCCTCAAGGCGGTCGGAGCGCTCCCTCAGCGACGGGAAGTCCCAGCCGTACGCCTCGTGTTCGCGCTTGAACCATCCGGCGCCGATGGACAGCGTAAACCGGCCGTGGGAGATGTGGTCGATGGTCCCGGCCATCTTCGCCGCGAGTCCCGGATTGCGGTAGGTGTTGCCGAGCACCAGGTGCCCGAGCCGCAGCCTGTTGGTGATGGATGCCACCGCCGCCATCGTCGAGTAGCCCTCAAACGCGGTCTCGACTTCGGTAGATCCGGGCCTGTTAGGAGGGATGAAGTGATCGGCGTGGTACACGCTGTGCCAGCGTCCGGCCTCCATAGCTTCGACTACTGAGCGTATGTCATTCCATGTGGTCAAGTAGCATGTGACCTGTACTCCGAATTTCATGTGATTCTCCTATTTGTGTTATGTAGATTCTACGGAATTGTCATAAGGATGTATACTCGGGGCCGTAAGCCCCCACGCTTTATGTCACAGCGAGAATACGGGGACCGAGCGATGGTCTTCAGGTTCGATCTTCTTCGCAATCACGTCGTCCATGGCTCGCAGCGCGGTTGGGCCAAAAAACACATCGCCGCATTGAGTACAGACATCGGCCGGCACGTTACGCAGCAGATACAGTTCACCCTGCCATCGGTGAACATGCTCCACGTGGCGCTGTTCTATACGTCCTGTGCAGAACGGACACTGCGTCATTGTGACACTCTCCTACGTGAGTGATGCCATAGCTCCAGATCAGGTCTGTACATAGTTATGACTACCACTGTCTCAGGACTGGTTAGTCCAATCACAGCATGAATCGGCTGCCCTTCTCCAGTAAACCCTAAGAATAGCCCGCTTGCGCCACGTGGATCGTCTGGATAACTTTCCAACTGTTCCACTTGCTCTGAACCGAGTGCTTGCTCTAGCTCCTCCGTTGAAATCACATCCGCTTCCCGTTCAATTTCTGCATGGGCTGTTATTCGATACTCGCCTGACAAGAATGCGAAGCTAACTCTTTGAATAACTGCGTCCGACATATTCTTTGGACGGTTGGCGCACCTTTTGGATTTTTGGTCCCATCTTCCTTTCGTGAATTGCCAACGTTAGTTCCAGTATACCAGTAACGCATTTGCAGTATGAAATTTTCCTACCCTCCTAGTGGTCCAACATCCTAGTATTGAAGGGTAACGAAATTACGGCTTGGTAGGGGCGGGTACAAGACCATCTGCTCCAACTAATTCACTTTCAGGGGGTTGGCGGTACGGCTGGAACATTTGCGGTTAGCATATCGAGGGGTGCG
>JAKZVY010000001.1:0-2777 GCA_047515825.1 Dehalococcoidia bacterium | reverse complement strand
GAGCGAGAGGTTGGACTCGTCGAAGCGAGGCTCAAGACCGTTACCAGCACAGTAAGCCATCGTCTGAGACTTGGGAACGGACAGGAGGGGTCGGAACAGCCTCAGCGTCCGGCCTGATATGAGCCTGGTAGAGGCGTACTGCATCCCACGCAGACCGGTGAGTCCCGAACCCCTGAGAATGTGCATCAGAACCGTTTCGGCCTGGTCGTCCAACGTGTGGGCGACAGCCACAGCATCGGCGCCTTCGTCGGCCGCGACTTTGGAGAGGAACTCGTACCTGAGACGGCGGGCCGCGTCTTCCAATGAAAGGCGGCGTTGCCGGCTGAACTCCGCAACGTCCAGCTTGTGAAGAGTCAGCGGCACTCTGATCGTCCGCATCGTCCTACGCACAAAGTCGGCATCCTTTGCCGACGCTTCGGGACGCAGGCCGTGGTCCAAGTGGGCCGCATGGAGTCGCAGGCTGAGGTCGTGGCGCAGGGCGTGGAGCGCATGAACCAGGGCAAGAGAGTCGGGTCCGCCGGATACAGCCACGACGAGGGATGATCCGGCCAGATCGCAAGCCTCGGTCTGTCGCCGGACCTCGTAGAGTAGGGTCTGAATGGAAGATTGATGGGGCATTGTCGTTTCTGTGGCCGTCGCGGTGCGCGCGCTATTTCAAGTGCCAGGTCTCGTTTACTGATAGCTGTGTTAGGCGGTCGCCGGAGACATCGAGCCGAGTTATGGATGCGAGGTCCACCCTGAGTCTGCGGAAGTTGTTCAGCGGCATCCCCAACGCGGTGCAGAGAATGGTCTGGATGGTGAAGTTGTGGGTTACGGCGACGACGGTATCGGATGGGTGGCAGGCAGCCAGTCGCCTCACGGTCTGCCAGGCGCGGTCGCGAACGTCGGAGAGGCTCTCGCCTCCCGGCATAACGGCGTGGGCGGCGTCTTGATCCCACATTCGCATCACTTCAGGGAACCGCTCGCGAAGCTGGGAACCTGATAGTCCTTCGAAGTCGCCAACGTCCATCTCTGACAGTCCGTCGTCCGGGACAATCTCGGCTCCCGTCTGCTCGGAGACCGCCTGGGCGGTCTCCAGCGCACGTCGAAGCGGGCTGGAATAGAGGCGGAACGGAGCGTCCTCCCGGAGCGCGTGGGCCAGTCGGGCTGCCTGCCTTCTGCCCGTCTCATTAAGGGGGGCCGGTCCGACGCCCTGGATGTTGCCCAGACGGTTGACTTCGGTCTGCCCATGTCTGGCGAGGATGAGTTTCATAGTCGGTGTTTGTATATCGTCAATTGGCGGTTTCGTCGTCGGTGGGAGTCTGGGATTTGGTGACCCTGATCTCCTCGATCTTGTGGTCCTGCATACGGAGTATCTCGAACTTCAGGCCTCGGTAGTCCAACTGCTCTCCCTCGGCCGGTATGTGTCCAAGAATGTCGAGCACGAACCCGGCGGTGGTCTCGTAGTCGCCTTCAGGGAGATCGATATCCATGTGCTGGTTGGCTTCCTGGATGCTCATTCCACCCTCGACGTGGAAGGTGTTCTCGTCGATCGCGCGGAACTCCTCCTCGGGCGACTCCCCCTCCTCTCCAACGGGACCGACGACAACCTCCAGCAGCCTCTTGAGCGTGACCAGCCCGGCGACACCGCCGAATTCGTCTATGACCAGGGACATCTGGTTCCCGGTAGCGCGCAGTTCGTCGAACAGCTCGGAGATGCGCTTTGTCTCAGGGACGAAGTGGGCATCGCGGATGGCTTGCGTGACCGAGTCGCCGTACGTCAGGCCTCGCTGCGCCATGTGTCTCAGCACGTCCTTGGACGAGATTATGCCGATTACGTTTTCAGGAGAGTCGCGGTACACCGGAAATCGGGTATGCGAGTGCTCTGAGTACGTCTCCAAGAACTCGCGCAGCGAAGCTCCCCTCTGGACGGAGACCATCTCCATTCTGGGCGTCATTACCTCTCTGACCTGACTATCGCCGAATTGGAACACGTTTTCGAGCATCTCGGCCTCGGCGGGTTCAAACTCGCCCTCGGCCTCGCCGATGTCTATCAGGGTGCGAAACTCGTCCTCAGTGATGGACGGCTCGTCATCGGTTCTTCCGAGCATCGCGTTGATGCCCAAGGTGATCCACTGCAAGACTAGCACAAATGGAAGCAGCAGGAGTTCGATCCACTTGAGGGGGCGAGAGTAGAGAAACGCCGTCCTCTCGGAGTTTCGCACGGCGAGAGTCTTGGGTATGACCTCACCTATAATGAGCAGGGCGACGGTGCTGATAGCGGTCGCGATAGCGATGCTCGGGCCCCCATTGCCCATGCCAAAGACGGTGACGACGGCGACGGTGACGACAGAGGTGAACGCGACGTTCACCAGGTTGTTACCCAAGAGGATGGTCGAGAGGAGACGCTCCGGCTCTCGGACCATATCGGCTACTCTTCGCGCTCCGGGGACGCCCTCGCTGACGAGATGGGCGATACGTGTCCTTTGAACGGACAAGAAAGCCGCCTCGGAGCTGGAGAAGAAGCCGGACAGCGCCAGCAGAACAAAGACCAGAACAAGACTGAAGTAATCACCGTCGAGCATAGCGTCAATTCCTCTGTGCGGCTCAATTGGGCCGGGTCGGGCTGTTTGAGAATGTCAAGTACCGCATGCCCGCCCAAATCCACCACCTAATTGGCGATGCGGTTGAGTTCCGTAGCTAAATTGGTCATTTTCGACAATTCGTTCTTTCACCCAGCAGGTGAAAGGAGAGGCCCCGTCTTCAAGGCTGAATTAGCTACGGGATCGGATCGTCGG